>NZ_JBAMDI010000180.1:0-17803 GCF_036961695.1 Pseudomonas sp. CGJS7
ACTGTCAACCATCATCTCAACCACTTTCGATCATTTGATCGTAGCCCTTTCAGCCTTTGCCTTCACTACTTAACTCATTGAATCTCAAGGAGTTTTTCGTTCCGATGTCGCTGGAAGTGGGCGCATTATAAGGGGATTCGAGAGGGCGTCAACCTTTAATTTCAAGAAATTGAAATATAAGGGGGAAAGACCGTATCGGGGTTGCCAAGTGTTCGCCACGACAATTTCAGCGCCTGTGAGATCGAGCGCCGCCCGCGCGGCGCTTCGCGGGTAAACCCGCTCCTACGTTTGTTTCGGGCCAGTCCCTCCTGTGCCAGGCGCGCGCGACCGCCTTGTTTGTTCGACGCGATATCAAGGTGAACGCCATAAGGGGCGCGCGGGCGGCGCTCGATCTCACAGGCACTGCAAGGGTTGTGGCGGACACATCTCACCGCCAACACCCTCTCAAAACAGCCCCCTCCCCCTACAACAGCAACCACCAAACCCCAAAAACAAAGCGGGGAGGCCTACCGGCCTCCCCGCTTCTATATAGCTACACCATCCAGGCAATCACTCAGCCTTGAGGGTAACCCGGCCAAACGACTTCTTGCCCGCCTGGCACACATGGGTAGCACCAAGGACAAACATGAAGTCCTTGTCGACCACTGCACCATCAACTTTCACCGCGCCGCTATTCAGCAAGTCTCGCGCCTGTGCCGAGTTCTTGACCAGACCAGCCCGGTTCAGCACCGCAGCAATTGGCAGGTCTTCCGCCGCAGCCACTTCGATCTCCGGCAAGTCTTCCGGCAGCTCGCCTTCCTTCATACGGTTACCGGCAGCACGGTGAGCATTGGCCGCAGCCTCCTCACCATGGAAGCGCGCCACAATTTCTTCCGCCAGCTTGATCTTGATGTCACGTGGGTTGGCGCCATTGGCAACATCGGCCCGGAACTGCTCGATTTCTTCCATCGAACGGAAGCTCAGCAACTCGAAGTAACGCCACATCAGGGTATCCGGGATAGACACAAGCTTGCTGTACATCACCCCTGGCGCTTCCTGGATGCCGACATAGTTGCCCAGCGACTTCGACATCTTCTTCACGCCGTCGAGCCCTTCGAGCAGTGGCATGGTCACGATGTTCTGCGCTTCCTGGCCATAAGACCGCTGCAGTTCGCGCCCCATCAGCAGGTTGAACTTCTGGTCGGTACCGCCCAGCTCTACGTCCGCCTTCAGCGCTACCGAGTCGTACCCCTGCACCAGCGGATAGAGGAACTCGTGAATGGCAATCGGCTGGTTGGTGGTGTAACGCTTGTCGAAGTCATCACGCTCCAGCATGCGCGCGACGGTGTACTGCGAAGCCAGGCGAATGAAGTCGGCAGGGGTCAGCTTGTCCATCCACGTGGAGTTGAACGCGACCTCAGTCTTGGCCGGGTCAAGAATCTTGAAAACCTGCTGCTTGTACGTCTCGGCGTTCTCCAGCACCTGCTCGCGGGTCAGCGGCGGGCGCGTGGCGCTCTTGCCGCTCGGGTCGCCAATCATGCCGGTGAAGTCACCAATCAGGAAGATGACCTGGTGGCCCAGCTCCTGGAACTGACGCAGCTTGTTGATCAGCACCGTGTGACCCAGGTGCAGGTCAGGTGCGGTCGGGTCGAAGCCAGCCTTGATGCGCAGAGGTTGGCCGCGCTTGAGCTTCTCCACCAGTTCCGACTCGACCAGTACTTCTTCCGCACCGCGCTTGATAAGCGCCAGCTGCTCTTCAACCGACTTCATAGACAAACCCGCAAGGCTCAGATTCAGGGGGAGCCAACCATACAAGATCGGCCGTCAAATACAAGTTTCGCAAAGGAATGTGACCCGAACACAGGCTTGCGGCGTCTACGCGCCCTTGCGTGAAAATGGATTTGGTTATATTTTATACAGTTATTTCATCTTCATCATGTCATTCATCTTTTCCATTTCACTTTTTTCAAAGTCACCTTGCCCATGACCAACGAACCGCCTAAAGCGCCCCCGCTTTATCCGAAGAGCCATCTGTTGGCCGCCAGCGGCATCGCCGCCCTGCTCAGCCTGGCTTTGCTGGTATTTCCTTCCAGCGAAGTGGAAGCCAAGAAAACCACCCTCAACCTCGAGCTCGAAAGCCCTGCCGAGCAGTTGAAAGACGAATCCCGCGCCGCGCCACTGGTGCAAAGTGAAGGTGAGCAAGGCTCGCCTTTCGCCCAGATCGAAGAGGCTACCCCCGAAACCCAGAAGGCCGATCAGCAGGCCCCGGCCGCTGAGCCGGTTGCCGAGGCCGCCAAGGAGCCTGGCCACCGCGAAGTCACCGTGGCCCGCGGCGATACCCTGTCCACCCTGTTCGCCAAGGTCGGCCTGCCAGCCAATGCTGTGCATGATTTGCTGGCCAGCAACAAGCAGGCCAAGCAGTTCAGCCAGCTCAAGCACGGCCAGGTCTTGCAATTTGAGCTCGACAAGGATGGCCAGCTGGCCAGTCTGCACAGCAAAGTCAGCAACCTCGAAACCATTCGCCTGACCAAAACCGCCAAGGGCTACACCTTCAATCGTGAAATCAGCAAGCCGGTGATACGCACTGCCTATGCCCACGGCGTGATCAAGAGCTCGCTGTCTGCTTCCGCCCAGCGCGCCGGCCTGTCCCACAGCATGACCATGGACATGGCCCGCGTGCTGGGTTACGACATCGACTTCGCACAGGATATTCGCCCTGGGGACGAGTTCGACGTGGTCTACGAACAGAAGGTGATGGACGGCAAGGTCGTCGGCACCGGTAACATCCTCTCTGCGCGCTTCACCAACCGCGGCAAAACCTACACTGCCGTGCGCTACACCAACAAGCAGGGCAACACTACCTACTACACCGCCGACGGCAACAGCCTGCGCAAGGCCTTCATCCGTACGCCCGTCGACTTCGCCCGCATCAGCTCGCGCTTTTCCGCCGGTCGCAAGCACCCCATCCTGAACAAGATCCGCGCCCACAAAGGCGTCGACTACGCGGCCCCCCGCGGTACGCCGATCAAGGCAGCCGGTGACGGTCGCATCGAACTGGCCGGGCGCCGTGGTGGCTACGGCAATACCGTGATCATTCAGCATGGCAACCGCTACAAGACGCTGTATGGCCACATGCAGGGCTTTGCCAAAGGCATCAAGACCGGCAGCACGGTCAAACAGGGCCAGATCATTGGCTACATCGGCACTACCGGCCTGTCCACCGGCCCACACCTGCACTACGAGTTCCAGGTCAACGGCGTGCACGTCGACCCGCTGAGCCAGAAGGTGCCAATGGCTGACCCGATTGCCAAGAACGAGCGTCAGCGCTTCCTGCAGCAGAGCCAGCCGCTGATTGCCCGCATGGATCAGGAAAAGGCCACCCTGCTCGCAGCGAACAAGCGCTAAGCCATGGCGCTCTACCTGGGGGTGATGTCCGGTACCAGCCTCGATGGCCTGGATATCGCCCTGGTCGAACAAGGCGAGCAGCTTGAACTGCTCGCCACCCACTACCTGCCCATGCCCCCGGACCTGCGCCAGGACCTGCTGGCCCTGTGCAGCAGCGGCCCTGACGAGATTGCCCGTGCAGCACTGGCGGAAAACCGCTGGGCCAGCCTGGCCGGCGAAGGTATCCGCCAACTGCTGGCTCGCCAGGGACTGAAGCCCGAAGCCGTTCGCGCCATCGGCAGCCACGGCCAGACCATTCGCCATGAACCGGCCCGCGGCTTTACTGTGCAGATCGGTAACCCCGCACTGCTCGCCGAACTGACCGGCATCAGCGTGGTCGCCGACTTCCGCCGTCGCGATGTGGCTGCCGGCGGCCAAGGCGCGCCACTGGTACCGGCCTTCCACGAAACCCTGTTCAGCCAGCTTGGCCGACGCCTGGCAATCCTCAACGTAGGCGGCTTCAGCAACCTCAGCCTGATCGAGCAGGACAAGCCGGTTCATGGGTTCGATTGCGGCCCGGGGAACGTGTTGCTGGATGCCTGGATCGAGCGCGAGCACGGCCACGCCTATGATGCAGATGGCGCCTGGGCTGCCTCGGGTGTGGTTCAGCCCGGGTTGCTCAGCGCACTGATGGCTGACCCGTTCTTTGCCGGCAGCGGCCCGAAGAGTACCGGCCGCGAGGTGTTCAACCTGCCTTGGCTGGATCGCCACCTGGCCACCCTGCCGGCATACCGGGCCCAGGACGTGCAGGCGACACTGCTGGAACTGACCGCACGCAGCATCATCGATTCGCTTGGCAAAGCCCAGCAAGGCACCGAGGCGCTGTTGGTCTGTGGTGGAGGCGCCCGCAACGGCGCGCTGATGGCCCGTCTTGGCCAGCTGCTACCTGCGGCCCGTGTCGCAAGCACTGGCGCCTATGGCGTAGACCCGGACTGGGTCGAAGCCATGGCCTTCGCCTGGCTGGCTCACTGCTGCCTGGAGGGTATCGCCGCCAACCGCCCCAGCGTCACTGCCGCCAAGGGCCTGCGCGTACTGGGCGCAATCTACCCGGCATAGCCACTACGCCAGAAAGCAAAACGCCGCGCAATTGCGCGGCGTTTTCGTATGCCCAACCCTTAGATCGAAAACGACGACCCGCAACCGCAGGTGGTCGCGGCATTCGGGTTCTTGATCACGAAACGCGAACCTTCCAGGCCTTCCTGATAGTCCACTTCGGCACCCGCCAGGTACTGGAAGCTCATCGGGTCGACCACCAGGGAAACGCCCTCGCGCTCGACAATGGTGTCATCTTCGGCCACGTCTTCATCGAAGGTGAAGCCATACTGGAAGCCCGAGCAACCACCACCGGTCACGAACACCCGCAGTTTCAGACGTTCATTGCCTTCCTCATTGACCAGGTTTTTCACCTTCTGGGCTGCCCCATGGGTGAACTCCAGACCGGTAGGGGTGAAGGTTTCGACGCTCATGTTGATTCTCCCGGCGCGGTAGCCGCCATAAAACTCGATGACGCGCATTATCCGCTTTCCCGAGAAAATCGGTCAAGAATTGTGCGGCTTTAGTCGCGACCTGCAAAAAGGCCCGCACGACGCGGGCCTTTTCCACTGCTGGCGGCCTTACGGCAGCAAGCCGGCATGGGACAGGCCCATGCGCTCATCCAGACCGAACAGAATGTTGAGGTTCTGCACCGCCTGGCCGGAGGCACCCTTGACCAGGTTGTCGATCACCGAAAGCACCACCACCAGATCACCACCCTGCGGACGATGAACGGCAATGCGGCAGACGTTGGCACCACGCACGCTACGGGTTTCCGGATGGCTGCCTGCTGGCATTACGTCGACGAACGGTTCATCGGCGTAGCGTTTCTCGAACAGCGCCTGCAGGTCGACCGAGGTATCGACCACGTTCGCGTACAGGGTGGCGTGGATGCCACGGATCATCGGCGTCAGGTGCGGCACGAAAGTCAGGCCGATGTCCTTGCCCGCAGCCAGGCGCAGGCCCTGGCTGATCTCCGGCAAGTGGCGATGGCCCTTTACCGCGTAGGCTTTCATGCTTTCGCCGGCCTCGCAGAACAGCGAGCCCACTGCCGCACCACGACCAGCGCCGCTCACACCCGACTTGCAGTCGGCGATCAGGCGCGACGGGTCAGCCAGGCCCGCCTCCAGCAGCGGAAGGAAGCCCAGCTGGGTTGCAGTCGGGTAGCAACCCGGCACAGCGATGAGGCGTGCCTGGCGGATCTTCTCGCGGTTGACTTCGGGCAGGCCATAGACTGCGTCCTTGAGCAGCTCTGGCGCGCCATGGGGCTGACCGTACCACTTGCCCCACTCAGTGGCATCCTGCAGACGGAAGTCGGCCGACAGGTCGATCACCTTGGTGCCAGCCGCCAGCAGCTCACCGGCCAGGGCGTGGGCAACACCATGCGGCGTGGCGAAGAACACCACATCGCAGGCGCCCAGAGCCTTGCTGTCCGGCACGCTGAACGCCAAACCGTCATAGTGGCCGCGCAGGTTCGGGTACATGTCCGCCACCGCCACGCCCGCCTCGGAGCGCGAAGTGATGACCGCCACTTCGGCCTGTGGATGCTGTGCCAGCAGACGCAACAGTTCGACGCCGGTGTAACCCGTGCCGCCGACGATACCGACCTTGATCATAACGCTTGCCCCTTATCAACGAGCCGTCTGGAAAGCGCACGATAATAGGGGCGCAGGGCGCCTGTAACAACTCTTCGGGTGACCCTTCGGGCGCCTGACCACTACTATCTGACGACCGTGACTATCTGAAGGAACTCCCTCCATGCTTTACCTATGGATCAAAGCGCTGCATATCGTCAGCGTGGTCTGCTGGTTCGCCGGCCTGTTCTACCTGCCCAGGCTGTTCGTCTACCACGCCCAGAGCCAGGACAGCATCAGCCAGGAACGCTTCGTGACCATGGAGCGCAAGCTGTACCGCGGCATCATGAACCCGGCGATGATCGCCACCTACGTGTTTGGCGCCTGGATGCTGTACCTCACCCCCGGCTGGCTGAGCCAGGGGTGGCTGCATGCCAAGCTCACCCTGGTCATCCTGCTGACCGGCTACCATCACGTGTGCGGTGCCCAGCGCAAACGCTTCGCCAACGGCACCAACACCCGCAGCCACGTTTACTATCGCTGGTTCAACGAAGTGCCCGTGCTGATCCTGCTGGCTATCGTCATTCTGGTGGTGGTGAAACCGTTCTGACATAGCCACCCGCTCAAGGAGCCTTGCCATGTCGCTACCTGCCTCGCTCGAACAACGCCTGCGGCTGCCCGTGGTTGCCGCGCCGATGTTCCTCATCTCCAACCCCAAACTGGTGCTGGCCTGCTGCGCCAGCGGCGTGGTTGGCAGTTTCCCGGCCCTGAACCAACGCGACAGCGCTGGCTTCAAGGCCTGGCTGGAAGAGATCGAGGCTGGCCTGGCTCAACTGCAGGCGCCAGCGCCCTACGCCGTCAACCTGATCGTCCACCCGACCAACCCGCGCCTGCAGGCCGACTTGGCCTTGTGCGTCGAACACCGTGTACCAATCGTTATCACCAGCCTGGGGGCGGTAAAGGAAGTGGTCGATGCCGTACACGGCTACGGCGGCCTGGTGCTCCACGATGTCACCACCCGCCGGCATGCCGAAAAGGCCGCCGAAGCCGGTGTCGATGGCCTTATCGCCGTCGCCGCAGGCGCGGGCGGCCATGCCGGCACCTGGAGCCCGTTCGCCCTGGCCGCAGAAATTCGCCAGTTCTTCGACAAGACCCTGCTGCTGGCTGGTTGCATTAACCACGGCCACGAGATCCTGGCCGCACAACTGCTGGGGGCGGACCTGGCGTACATGGGCACGCGCTTCATCGCCACCACAGAAAGCCAGGCTCAGGGCGCCTACAAACAGATGCTGCTGGATGCCCATGCCGCCGACATCATCCACACACCCGTGGTGTCCGGCATCCCCGCCAGCTTCCTGCGCCAGAGCCTGGAGCAGGCCGGCTACGACATGAACGCCCTCAAAGCGGGGCAGGTGCAAGGCAAGCTCAAGCCGATCGATGACGAAGCCAAGGCCTGGAAGACCGTATGGTCAGCGGGTCAGGGCGTCGGTGCCATCCATGACCTGCCCAGCGCCAGCGCATTGATCGAGCGCCTGCATGGCGAGTACCGGCAAGCCCTGGAGCACTGCCAGGTTCTGCGCGCCCGCGCCTTGTAGCAAAAGGCAACACCTTGCACGGGCAAGTTGTACACTAGGCGCCCTCTTCCGCCCCCAGGAGCCTTGCATGACCCGTTACGCCATGATCACTGGTGCTTCCAGCGGCCTGGGCCTGGCCTTGGCGGAAGCGCTGGCACGGCGCGGGCGCAATCTGATCCTGGTGGCACGCCAACGAGAAACGCTGGAGCCTGTTGCCATCGAGCTGACTCAGCGTTTCGGCGTCGAGGTGCTGTTCCGCGCCTGCGACCTCAGCCAGCCGCTGCGCCTTTCAGGCTTCGTGCTAGAGCTGGAAGAAGGCGAGCGGCGTATCGACTTGCTGGTCAACTGCGCGGGCTTGCGCACCTATGGGCCGTTCCTGGCCCATGAATGGGCCGACGAACAGGATCTGCTGGAAGTCAACGTGCTGGCCCTGAGCCGCCTGTGCCATGCCATCGGTAACCTGATGGCTGTACAGGGTGGCGGGCAGATTCTCAACGTCGCCGGCCTGGCCGGGGTGGCGCCTGGCCCATGGATGGCCGCCTATGCCGCCAGCAAGGCCTACGTGTTGAGCTTTTCCCAGGCCCTGCGCGAAGAACTCAAGCGCACCGGCATCAAGGTTTCGGTACTGTGCCCTGGCCCGGTACGTTCCGCACGCCGGCGCATTGCGCGGCTCGATGGCAAGCCGCGCTGCCTCAGCCCCGAGGAAGTGGCGCTGTACACCGTGCGGGCATTGGACAAGAACCGCGCACTGATCATGCCCGGCCGGCGCAACCGCTGGCTGGCGTTCGCACCGCGGCTGCTGCCGCGCTGGCTGGTGCGCAAGCTGGCCGGGGCCATCCACCGCCGCTATTGCCCCTCAGGCATGGAATAGCCACTGGGCGAGCGGCTCACGGCTGAGTACACTCGGCCCGACCCTCACCATGGAGCAAGTGCTGTGGACGATCTATTCCTCAAAATCATCAACCGGGAAATCCCGGCAGATATCATCTATGAAGACGACCAGATCCTGGCCTTCAAGGACATTGCACCCGCGGCACCGGTACATTTTCTGGTCATCCCGAAAAAGCACATTCGCACCCTCAATGACCTGACCGAAGAAGACAAGGCCCTGGCTGGCCACATCCTGTTCACCGCCCAGCGCCTGGCTGTCGAACAAGGCTGCGAGGAAGGTTTCCGTGTGGTCATGAACTGCAACCCCAAAGGCGGCCAGACCGTCTACCACATCCATATGCACGTGCTTGGCCAGCGCCAGATGAACTGGCCTCCGGGCTGACCCACGGCAAGCGACCCCGCCGCTATTGCGGTAAACTGTCGGGCACATTCTTGCGGAGGTGCCCGATGGCTACCGAACGTCACTACTCGCCGCTCGACCGCTTGTTGCTGCAGGCCGATACCGCCATGCGCACCTTGCTGCCCTTCAGCGGCCAACCCACCCGGCCATCGCCGGCCATCGTCCAGCCAGACGCTGACCTGGACGAGCAGCAGGCCCGTCATATTGCCGGGCTGATGCGCATCAACCATACCGGTGAAGTCTGCGCCCAGGCGTTGTACCAAGGCCAGGCCCTGACCGCCAAGCTGCCCGAAGTGCGCAAGGCCATGGAGCATGCCGCCGAGGAAGAAGTGGATCACCTGGCCTGGTGCGAACAGCGCATTCGCCAGCTGAACAGTCACCCCAGCGTGCTCAACCCTCTGTTCTACGGCATGTCGTTCGGCATCGGCGCACTGGCAGGGCTGGTCAGCGACAAGGTCAGCCTGGGCTTCGTCGCCGCTACCGAACATCAGGTGTGCAAGCACCTCGACGAGCACCTGGAGCAGCTCCCGCACGAAGATGAAAAATCCCGGGCCATTCTCGAGCAAATGCGCATCGACGAAGAACAGCACGCCGAGTCTGCACTGGAAGCCGGTGGTTATCGCTTCCCGGCCCCCGTCCGCTTTGGCATGAGCTTGCTGGCCAAGGTCATGACCAAGAGCACATACCGCATCTGAAGGCATCACCATGACGGATCGATTCGACGCCAAGGACCTGGCGCGCGCCGTGCAAGCAGGCATTCTCCAACCAGGCCAGGATCAAAGCCTGTTGGCATTCCTGCGCCAGCAACCCGCACCACGTGGCAGCTTTCAGCTGGCCCATGTTGCCTTCTACTTTGGCGCCATGCTGATCATGGCGGCCCTGGGCTGGTTGCTCACCGAGGCCTGGATGAGCCTCGGTGACGGCGCGCTGTTGATCATCGCCAGCCTCTATATCCTGTTGATCACCTTGTTCGCCCTCAATCTGCAACGCCGCGCCCAGCCCGTCGCCGCTGGCGTGCTGGCAGCAGTAGCAGTCAGCATCGTGCCGCTGGCGGTATTCGCTATCGAACGCATGCTCGGCTGGTGGCCACTGGACGATGCGCAGGCCGACTACCACCAGTACTACACCTACGTGCAGGGTGGCTGGCTGGCGATGGAAGCAGCCACGGTGCTTGCCGGGCTGCTGATGCTGCGGTTGATCCCCTACCCGTTCGTCGTCATGCCAATGGCCGTAGCCTTGTGGTTCATGTCGATGGACCTTAGCGAGTGGTTCTTCGGCTCCCCGTTCAGCTGGGAGCAGCGCCGCCAGGTATCCCTGTGGTTTGGCCTGGGCTTGCTGGTGGTGTTCCTCGTGATAGACGGTCGCACGCGTGAAGACTACGCCCGTTGGGGTTACCTCGCCGGGCTGGCAGCATTCTGGGGCGGGTTGACGCTGCTGGACAGCGGCAGTGAGTTGGGCAAGGCCATGTACTGCCTGATCAACATTGCGCTGATGGGCATGGCGGTGCTGCTGCGTCGGCCGGTGTTCATGGTGTTTGGTGCGCTGGGGGTGGCGGCTTATCTGGGATATCTGTCGTACGAGGTGTTTGCCCAGTCGCTGCTGTTCCCGGTGGTGCTGACCATGATCGGGCTGGGGGTTATCTGGCTTGGGCTGGTTTACCAGAAGCGCCGGGAGCGGTTGAGCCATGCGCTGAGAGGCAGTCTTCCGCAATGGTTGCGGATGGCCCTTCCGGCTCTGCGCAACTGAAACTCGCCCGGGCCGCGGGTGGGAGCGGGTTCACCCGCTTCCACAAGGGCTGCAAAGCGGCCCCGGAATCTCAGCCTTAACCCAGCTCTACGATTTCATACCCATGGGTAATCTCAACCCCGGCACGCTCGAGCATGATCGAAGCCGAGCAATACTTTTCCGCCGACAGCTCCACCGCCCGCTTGACCTGCGCTTCTTTCAGCCCACGCCCCTTCACCACAAAGTTCATGTGAATCTTGGTGAACACCTTCGGGTCTTCGCTGGCGCGCTCCGCCTCCAGAAATGCCTCGCAGCTTTCCACTGCCTGGCGCGACTTCTTCAGAATGCTCACCACGTCAAAGCTGCTGCAGCCACCCAGGCCCAGCAACAGCATTTCCATCGGTCGCACGCCCAGGTTGCGGCCGCCGGCCTCGGGCGGGCCGTCCATTACGACGACATGGCCGCTCCCCGATTCGCCGAGGAACATTGCCTCACCGGCCCACTGGATACGTGCCTTCATCTACCCGGACTCCTGATTTTCGGAAAAGGGTGTCAGCTTAGACCTTGTGCGGCTGTGGGAAAAGCACGAGATGTGTCGGTTTAGTACCGAAACATCTCGTAGTGTCTGATAAGCTGGCGCCAAATGACTGGCGCTCGCCGTCAGCCAACCTCTAAAAAAAGCCTATGCGTCATATCGAACAGGATTTCGTGATGGTTGCCTCCGCCCTACCCGCCAAGATAAAGAACATCGACAAGCTGCTGGTACACTGCCAGCGCCGCCGCTACACCGCCAAAAGCAATATCATCTGCGCCGGCGACCGGGCCGAGACACTGTCGTTCATCATCAAGGGTTCGGTCACCATCCTCATCGAGGACGACGACGGCCATGAAATGATCATCGCCTACCTCAACCATGGCGATTTTTTTGGCGAGCTAGGCCTGTTCGAGCCCGTTGATGGCGAGCAGCAGCGCAGTGCCTGGGTACGCGCCAAGACCGAATGCGAAGTGGCCGAAATCAGCTACGAGAAGTTTCGCGAGCTGGCGCGCCAGGACCCGGAAATCCTCTATGCCCTGGGTAGCCAGATGGCCCAGCGCCTGCGCAACACTACGCGCAAGGTTGGCGATTTGGCATTTTTCGACGTGACCGGGCGAGTTGCCCGCTGCCTGCTGGAACTGTGCAAGCAGCCCGACGCCATGACCCACCCCGATGGCATGCAAATCAAGATTACCCGTCAGGAAATCGGCCGAATCGTCGGTTGCTCTCGGGAAATGGTCGGCCGCGTTCTCAAGGACCTCGAGGAACGCAGCCTGGTGCAGGTCAAGGGCAAGACCATGGTGGTCCACGGTACCCGCTAATCCTTGGGCAACTCGGCCAGCACCTTGGCGTAGGCCTGCGAAAGGCGCTCGAACCAGGGCGCTGCCGGCGCCACTTCGTGCAAGGCGATGTGCGCATCAGCGCGACAGCGTTGCTCCAGCTCACAGCACTCGTTGAAGCGGTTGACCGCCGCCACCATCGACTCACGCTCGTTGTCCAGCAGCAGCGCACCGTGCACCAGCACCACAGGGCGCTTGCCACCCAGGCCCTGACGCCAGCGCTGGGCGGTACCCACCAATTTGCGGCCATTGAGGTTGACGTTGTAGCGGCCATCGCAGAAGGCCCCGTCGATTTCCCCGACTGACGCTACGCCGCCCCACTCGCGCAGCACATCACACAGCGGCAGACACAGGCGCTCGTAGGCATTTTCGATACGGCCGTGGTCGCCTTCACTGCGCGGTGCGGCGTAGACCAGTGCAACGTTCACCGTCGAATGCGACTGAGGCACCGGCTCGCCGCCGGTTTCTCGCAGCAGCACCGGCCAGCCAGCAATAGCCAATTCCGCGCAGGCGACCTCGAAGTTGCCCAGCCGGCTCATGCGCCGAGGCATGACCAGCGCGTGGTCGGTGGGGCGCCAGAACAGCACGCCACTTTCGCGTTCGCCACGGCAGACGGCGGCCAGCAGTTCCTGCTCGGCGTGCAGGCCTTGTTCGACGCTCAGGGCCAGGGGTTGATCGGTCATTGATCCACCTATGATGTTGATTTCACTGGCCTCTTCGCGGGTAAACCCGCTCCTACGACAGGGCGCGTATCCGTGTAGGAGCGGGCTTGCCCGCGAAGAGGCCATTACAGGTACAAAAAAGCCGGCAAAAACGCCGGCTTCATTTGATCAGTCCAGTTGCTGAACAGTCTTCTTCACCTGCTCGGGGAAGAACAGCCGCTGTAATTCCAGGCCAGGCTGCTCAGCGCGCATGAACGCCTCACCCACCAGGAACGAGTAAACCTCGTTGATTGCCATCAGCTCCACATCGGCCCGGTTGAGAATACCGCTTTCGGTAATCGCCAGACGGTCACGCGGAATGCGCGGCAGCAGGTCAAGGGTGGTTTCCAGGCTGACCTCGAAGGTGTGCAGGTTGCGGTTGTTCACCCCCACCAGCGGCGTATCCAGGGTTTTCAGCGCGCGCTCCAGTTCATCGCCATCGTGCACTTCCACCAGCACGTCGAGGCCGACGTCCTTGGCAGTGGCGGCCAGTTCAGCCATCTTCACGTCATCCAGCGCCGACACGATCAGCAGTACGCAATCTGCGCCCAGGGCCCGGGCCTCGACGATCTGGTAAGGGTCGACCATGAAGTCCTTGCGGATCACCGGCAGCGAAACAGCCGCGCGGGCCTGCTGCAAGTACTCATCGGCACCCTGGAAATAATCGACATCGGTCAACACCGACAGGCAGGTGGCCCCGCCCTTCTCGTAGCTGACCGCGATTTCCGCTGGCACGAAGTGCTCGCGGATCACGCCCTTGCTTGGCGAAGCCTTCTTGATTTCGGCAATCACCGCGGGCTGCTTGCGCTTGGCCTGCTCGATCAGCGCGTTGGCGAAGCCTCGCGGGGCGTCAGCGGCCTTGGCCAGGGCCTCCAGCTCGGCGAGGCTGACGCGCGCACTGCGCTCGGCCACTTCCTGAAACTTGCGGGCAATGATCCTTTCCAGCACCGTCGGCACACTCATGCTTCGTTCTCCACCTTGAATACTGCAGTAAAGGCACCCAATTCCTGCAGCTTTTCCCAGGCCAGGCCGGTGTGCAGTACATCATGGGCCAGTTCTACACCGGCTTTCAGGCTCATGGCATGGTCGGCTGCATACAGTGCCGCGCCAGCATTAAGCACGATCATCTCGGCGGCCTTCTGACCGTTCTCGGTCTTGCGCCGGCCCAGCGCATCGCGGATCAACTCCAGCGAAGCCTGCGGGCTCTCGACAGCCAGGCCATGAAGGCTCTGACTCTTCATGCCGAGGTCTTCCGGCTCGACCCAATATTCAGTGATTTCGTCATTTTTCAGTTCGGCGACGAAGGTGGGTGCAGCCAGGCTGAACTCGTCCAGACCATCCTTCGAGTGCACGACCAGCACATGCTTGCTCCCCAGGCGCTGCAGCACCTCAGCCAGCGGGCGGCAAAGGGTTTGCGCGAACACACCGACCACCTGGTGCTTCACTCCGGCCGGATTCGTAAGCGGGCCGAGCATATTGAACAGGGTGCGCAACCCCAGTTCTCGACGTGGGCCAGCGGCATGTTTCATGGCCGAGTGGTGACTTTGCGCGAACATGAAGCCGATGCCCAGGCTGTCGATGCAGCGTGCCACTTGAGTTGGCGTCAGGTTCAGGTAGATGCCGGCAGCTTCCAGCAGGTCGGCACTGCCGCTCTTGCCCGAGACTGCGCGGTTACCATGCTTGGCCACCGGGCAACCCGCCGCCGCCAGGACGAAGGACGAAGCGGTGGACACGTTGAAGATGTTAGCGCCATCACCGCCGGTTCCGACAATATCGACGACACCATCGAGGCTTTGCAGCTCGACCTTTTCGGCCAGCTCGCGCATCACCGACACCGCACCGACGATCTCGTCGATGCTTTCGCTTTTCATGCGCATGCCCATCAGGAAAGCGCCTATCTGCGCCTCGCTGCACTGACCGGTCATGATCTGGCGCATGACCTCGCGCATTTCTTCGGTGGTCAGGTCCAACTGGCCGACGATACGGCTCAACGCACTCTTGATATCCATGTTCGATCCTTAACGGCGGCCGCCGGTCTGCTTGAGGAAGTTGGCGAACAGTTCGTGGCCCTGCTCGGTCAGGATCGACTCAGGGTGGAATTGCACCCCTTCGATATTCAGCGTCTTGTGGCGCAGGCCCATGATCTCATCGACCGAGCCGTCAGCATGGGAGGTCCAGGCGGTAACTTCCAGGCAGTCGGGCAAGGTTTCACGCTTTACCACCAGCGAATGGTAACGGGTCACGGTCAGCGGGTTGTTAAGGCTGGCGAACACGCCCAGGTCGCGGTGATATACCGGGCTGGTCTTGCCGTGCATGACCTGACGTGCACGTACAACGTCGCCGCCAAAGGCCTGCCCGATTGACTGGTGGCCCAGGCATACGCCGAGGATTGGCAACTTCCCGGCGAAATGCAGGATGGCCTCGATGGACACGCCTGCCTCGCTTGGGGTGCACGGGCCCGGAGATACGACGATGCGCTCAGGGTTGAGGGCCTCAATCTGGGCGATGGTCATTTCGTCATTGCGAATGACCTTGACCTCGGCACCCAGCTCGCCAAGGTACTGAACGACGTTGTAAGTGAATGAGTCATAATTGTCGATCATCAGTAACATGGTGTTAAACCTCTTGAATCTACTGACTTCATGATTCGAACCTTCCGGCACCAGCCACAGGCGCGGCTTTGCCACAACGGGCGGTAAACGAGAAGGCAAACGGGGACGGGCCGGGCGGGCCGGCAGGAGATAAAGTCAGGCGCGCCAACGCCAACGGGCGTGGGCCTTGATTACGCGCATCAAGAGTTTGCTGACGATCAACACAGGATAGGTCTCGCTCATACGTCCCGGCACAGTAGCCTACCGGGGCGACGGGCGCAATATGCCTGTAAACACGGGGAAACGAATGGACTTGGGAGCGAAGCACGACGATTTGCTAAGGTCGATGGGCTTGTCCTGATAAAAACAAAGAAAAGGATGTTCCCCGATGCGAAAAGCCCCGTTATTGCGCTTTACCCTCGCTTCACTGGCCCTGGCCTGCAGCCAGGCGTTGGCCGGCCCTTCGCCCTATTCAACCCTGATCGTGTTTGGCGACAGCCTCGCCGATGCCGGGCAGTTTCCCGATCTTGTTGGAGGTACCCCAGGCGCGCGTTTCACCAACCGTGACGCCGACGGCAACTTCGCCCCGGTGTCGCCGATGATCCTCGGTGGCCGCCTGGGCGTTGCGCCAGGCGACCTTAACCCGTCGACATCCGTAGGCATCCAGCCCGATGGTAATAACTGGGCAGTCGGCGGGTACACCACCCAGCAGATCCTGGACTCGATCACGACAACGTCCGAGACCGTCATCCCACCAGGAAACCCCAATGCCGGGTTGGTGCTGCGCGAGCGCCCCGGCTACCTGGCCAACGGCCTGCGCGCCGCCCCCAATGCCTTGTACTACCTGACAGGCGGCGGCAACGACTTCCTTCAGGGCCTGGTGAATAGCCCGGCCGACGCCGTAGCCGCCGGCGCCCGCCTGGCTGCCAGCGCCCAAGCGCTTCAGCAAGGAGGCGCGCGCTACATCATGGTCTGGCTGCTACCTGACCTCGGCCAAACGCCCAATTTCAGCGGCACGCCACAGCAAAACCCACTGTCACTGC
Source organism: Pseudomonas sp. CGJS7 (assembly GCF_036961695.1). Lineage (NCBI taxonomy): Bacteria > Pseudomonadati > Pseudomonadota > Gammaproteobacteria > Pseudomonadales > Pseudomonadaceae > Pseudomonas > Pseudomonas sp. CGJS7. Next base: position 16,329 of record NZ_JBAMDI010000180.1, read on the forward strand.
TCTCCGCTGCGTTCAACCAGTCACTGATCAGCCAGCTAGAGCAGATCGATGCCCAGATCATTCCACTGAACATCCCTGTGCTGTTGAGCGAGGCGCTGGCCAGCCCCAGTCAGTTCGGCCTGGCCAGCGACCAGAACCTGGTCGGCACCTGCTACAGCGGCGATAGCTGCGTGGAAAACCCGGTGTACGGGATCAACGGCACAACGCCAGACCCGACCAAACTGCTGTTCAACGACTCGGTCCACCCGACCATCGCGGGTCAGCAGCTGATTGCCGATTACGCCTACTCGATCCTCGCGGCCCCCTGGGAACTGACCCTGCTACCGGAAATGGCTCACGCCAGCCTGCGGGCTCACCAGGATGAGTTGCGTAATCAGTGGCAGACGCCTTGGCAAGCAGTTGGCCAATGGCAAGCCTTTGTCGCCAGCGGCGCTCAGGACCTGGACTTCGACGGCCAGCGCAGCGCGGCCAGCGGTGACGGCCGCGGCTACAACCTGACCGTGGGCGGCAGCTATCGCCTGAACGACGCCTGGCGCCTGGGCCTGGCCGGCGGTGCGTACCGGCAGAAGCTGGAAGCTGGTGAACAGGACTCGGACTACAAGCTGAACAGCTATATGGCCAGTGCCTTTGCCCAATACCGCCAGGACCGCTGGTGGGCCGACGCGGCGCTGACCGCCGGGCACCTGGACTACAGCGACCTCAAGCGTACCTTCGCCCTGGGCGTGAATGACCGCAGTGAGAAGGGCGACACCGACGGCGAGGCCTGGGCAATGTCAGGGCGGTTGGGCTACAACCTGGCGGCCGACACCAGCAACTGGCAGTTGGCACCTTTCATCAGTGCCGACTATGCGCGGGTGAAGGTGGATGGCTACGACGAGAAGAGCGGACGCTCGACGGCGCTTGCCTTCGATGACCAGGAGCGCACGTCACGCCGCCTGGGCGTGGGGGTGCTGGGCAGTGTGCAGGTACTGCCAAGTACCCGGCTTTTCGCCGAGGTGGCGCAGGAGCATGAGTTCGAGGACGACGAGCAGGATGTGACGATGCACCTGACCAGCTTGCCGGCGAATGACTTCACCCTGACCGGGTATACGCCGCACAGCGACCTGACCCGGGCGAGCCTGGGTGTGAGCCATGAACTGGTGGCAGGGGTGCATTTGCGCGGGAACTACAACTGGCGCAAGAGTGATGAGTTGACGCAGCAGGGCATTAGCGTGGGGGTTAGCGTGGACTTCTGAATTGCTGGGGGCCGCTTTGCGGCCCATTCGCGGGTGAACCCGCTCCTACGACGGCCTCGTATGCCTGAGGCTTGCGCAACCCTTGTAGGAGCGGGTTTACCCGCGAATACGGTAGCGGCGACAACGGTGAACGCCTGGTGGAAATTGGCCAGCAGGCCCGGCCCATTCGCGGGTGAACCCGCTCCTACGACGGCCTCGTATGCCTGAGGCTTGCGCATCCCCTGTAGGAGCGGGTTTACC
>NZ_JBAMDI010000181.1:0-17655 GCF_036961695.1 Pseudomonas sp. CGJS7
CGCGCAACCAGCGCGAGCGTTGGTACATCCGGAACAGCAGGCGCTGCGACCACGGCAGCGCCTGCACTTCAGGCAATTCGGCGTAGTTCGGTTCATCGACGAACTGCAAGCGCGGATGCCAGTTTTCCAGTTCGGCCGCGCCGCGCGGCCCCCACTCGCCGATGCGCGCGCGGGTGACCCGGATCATCCGCGCATTGCCCAGCAGGCGCAGCGCCAGACGGCCGTAGACATCGCACAGCAACTGTCCGCCCTGGGGGAAGTGCTCGATCAACCGGCGCATCAATTCGCGTGCACGCACTTCGTCCAAATACGGGAACAACCCTTCGGCGATCACCAGCACCGGCCGCTGGTTGTCGAGTTTGCCGATCCAGTCCGGCTCCATCACATTGCTGGCCAGGGTGCGGTAACGGCCCAGGCGTTGCGGCAACAGATCGCGGCGCAGTTGGATCACCGCCGGGAAATCGATGTCGATCCAATCCACGTCCAGGGCCGGATCGACCCGGTAGATGCGCGAATCCAGGCCGCAGGCCAGGTGCAGCACCAAGGTGTCGGCGCGTGCCTGCAAGGCCGCGCGGGTCCAGTTGTCGATCACCCGCGAGCGCAGCGCCAGGGCGCGGATGTCGTTGCCGCTCAGGCCGAAGCGTTCGAAGTCGTAGTCGATCCGGCGGATCAGGTCGTCGGCGAGCGCGTCGTGCAGGATCGAGGGCGTGGCGCGGTTGTCCATGCCCTTGGCGTACAGGGTGATCAGCAGGGTTTCCTGACTGCCTTCCAGGCGCATCGACGGCTCCAAGGGTCAGCGGGCGCCCGTCGCGAGCGCACGGGCCGGGCGATTGTGCGAGCGGGTGTGTGACGTCCAGGCGTAGGGGCGGCGGCCGCGGCCTTACCTGCACGGTTCCGGTCTGTGACAACGCGGCTCCGACTTAAGGCGGATCCGGCCGGGGCGCGGTTGATTCATTAATAGACCGACTGATCGATTAATGAATTGCCCATGCGCACCGTCGACCCCGCCCGCCACCGCCAGCGCCGCCAACAGATCGTCGAAGCCGCCCTGGCCTGCTTCGCCGAGAAGGGCTTCCACGCCACCCGCACCGCCGAGATCTGCCAGCGGGTGGGCATGAGCCCGGGCAATCTGTTCCATTACTTCGACAGCAAGGACGCGATCATCGAGGAAGTGATCGAACAAGACCGGCACGAGGCCGCGCGCCTGTACGCCGCCCTGCGCGAACGCGAAGACCACTACGCCGCGCTGCTGGAATTGCTCGACCTGTGCCTGGAACTGGTGTGCCAGCGCGACTACGGCGCGCTGAGCCTGGAGATCGCCGCCGAGGCCACCCGCAACCCGCGCATGGCGCGCTTGTTCGAACGCGACGATGCGCAAATCAAGGCAGACCTGAGCGCGTTGCTGAGCGACGCGGTGCGCGGCGGCCAGATCGACGCCTCGTTGCCGATCGAATCGGCCACCGTGTGGCTGCTGGCCTTGCTGGAAGGCGCGCTGTTCCGCGCCGCGGTCGATCCCGACTTCGACCTGGCGCGCGAACGCGCGACCCTGCACGGCTTGATCGAGCGCTGGCTGCGCCCGACCGGCGTGCGCTGAGCTTATGACCGCGCTCGTGTCCGGCAGGCGCCGCCTGCCCTTGTTCGGCAGCCTGCTCGCGGGTTTCTGCAGCGCGCTCGGCAACGCGGTGGCGATGGTGGCGATGCCGTGGTTCGTGCTCGAACTCACCGGCAGTCCGGCCCAGGCCGGTTTGGTCGCGGCCGCGGGCATCGTGCCGTTGATCGCCGGCGTGTTGTTCGGCGGCGCCTTGATCGAACGCTTCGGCCCGCGCCGGGTCGCGGTGTGCGGCGACTTGCTCAGCGCGGTCACCGTCGCCGCGGTGCCGCTGCTGCATGCGCTGGACGCGCTGAACTTGCCGGTGCTGTTGCTGCTGATCGCCGCCGGCGCGGTGCTCGACGGCCCGACCCGGGTCGCCGCCGATTCGCGCCGGCCGGAACTGGCGCGGCTGGCGCGGATGCGGCTGGAGCGCGCGACCTCGTTCGACGAAATGCTGCTGAGTCTGGCCGCGCTCAGCGGCCCGGCGGTGGCCGGTCTGGCGATCGTCGCGTTCGGCATGGCGCCGACCCTGTATCTGACCGCGGCCTGTTCGCTGCTAGCCGCCATCCTGGACGCGGCCTCGCTGCCGGGCGCGCGGCGCCGGCGCTTGCATGTCGATCACGCCGGCTGGCGCGGCGCGCTGGCCGGATTGCGCTTCGTGTTCGCGCAACCGCTGCTGCGCGCGCTGGTGTGGCTGGCGACCGCGTTCGTGGCCGCGTTCGGCGCGATCGAATCGGTGGTGATGCCGGCGCTGTACCGCGCCCAGGGCAGCGCGGCGCTGGAGCTGGGCCTGTTCCTGTCCGCGGCCGGCGGCGCGTCGGCGCTGGCCGCGCTGGGCTATGCGCTGTACGGCCATCGTCTGAGCCGGCGCGCGGTGTTCCTCGGCGGCTGCGCGCTGCTGGTGCTGGCATTGGCGATCCTGGCGCTGGCGCCGCCGTCGTGGCGGATCCTCGCCGGCGCCCTGGCCGGCCTGGGCGCCGGACCGCTGGCGCCGATCGAGAACGCCGAGCTGATGCGGCGCGCGCCGCAGGTCTTGCGCGCGCACGCGCTCGGCGCGGTGGCGGCCTTGAGCCTGGCCAGTCTGCCGCTGGCGATGATCGTGGCCGGCGCCACGGTCGAATACGTCGGCGCGCGGCCGCTGTTGATCGCCGCCGCGCTGCTGTTGGGCGCGATGACCTGGCGGGCCTGGCGCGGCGGCGCCTTGCGCGCGCTCGACGGCGCGGGCAACGGCAACGGCTGAAGCCGGCGCGCGCGAACGCGATCGCCGCAACAGTCCGTGCCCGGCATGCGATTGCCGGGCCGCGCCGAGGCGCGGAAACTTGAGCCACGGCCGGATCGGCCGGGTTACGGAATCCGCCTTCGATGGAAACGCTGCTGCACCTGATCCAGACCTACGGCCTGCTCGTGGTCTTCATCAGCGTCTTCCTCGACCAGGGCGGCCTGCCGGTGCCGGCGTATCCGCCGATCATCGTCACCGCCGCGGTGGCGATGGACCAACCCGCCGAACCGTGGCTGGCGCTGACCCAGATCCTGTTGGCCGCCGCGTCCGCGGCTTTGCTCGCCGACAGCCTGTGGTATCTGGGCGGACGCCGGATCGGCGCGGCCCTGCTGCGGCTGATGTGCAAGCTGTCGCTGTCGCCGGACTCGTGCGTGCTGATGACCCGCGGCATTTACGCGCGCTGGGGCGCGCCGTCGCTGGTGGTGGCCAAGTTCGTGCCGGGCTTCGCCGCGGTGGCGACCACGCTGGCCGGCGAAACCGGGACTTCGGCGCGGCGCTTCGCGTTCTACGACGGATTGGGCGCGTTGTTGTGGGCGGGCGTGGCGGTGGTTTTGGGCGCGGTGTTTCATCGCGCGGTGAACGATTTGCTCGATGGGCTGGAAACGTTGGGGCGGTATGGTCTGGTCTTGATTGGCGTGTTGATCGTCGGCTTGGTGGGTTACAAGCTGCTCAAGCGCCAGCTGTTCTTGCGCGAGCTGCGGATGGCGCGGATCTCGGTCGCCGAACTGGGCCAGTTGCTGGAACGCGGCGGCGGCCCGACCATCCTGGACGTGCGCTCCAACGAACAGCGCGATCACTCCGGCTGGATTCCCGGCGCGATCTTCATCGCCTCGCTGGGCGATGAAAACCTGCGCGGCATTCCGCCGGAGCGGCGCGAGGAAGTCATCGTCTACTGCGACTGTCCCAACGAAGCCTCCGCCGCCACCCTCGCCCGCGAGCTGCATCGCCGCGGCTTCAAGCGGGTGCGGCCGTTGGCCGGCGGATTCGAGGCCTGGCGCGCGCAGGGTTATTCGGTGGCCAAGGCCTGAAGCAGCGCGCGCCTCAAGCGCGCTCGTAGAACTCGATCGGCAGATCGTCGGGATCGGCGCAGAAGGTGAAGCGGCGGCCGGTGTATTCGTCCACCCGCACCGGTTCGACCGCGATGCCTTGCGCTTGCAGCTCGCTCACGCAGGCATCGATGTCCTGCACCGAGAACGCCAGATGGCGCAGGCCGCAGGCTTCCGGGTACGAGGGCCGCGGCGGCGGATCGGGAAACGAGAACAACTCCAACTGGCCGCCGTCGGGCAAGGCCAGATCGAGCTTGTAGGAGCCGCGCGCTTGCCGGTAAACCTCGGCCAGCACGCGCAGGCCCAGGACCTGCGTATAGAAACGCTTGGAGCGCGGGTAGTCGGAACAGATGATCGCGACGTGATGGATGCCCGACAGCTGCATGACGCCTCCGGCGAGCGGCGGGGGATGGCTCGCGATCGGGCGATTGTCCGATATTCTCGGCGCATCCGCCGTGCGCGGCGTGGCGGCCCCGGAGCGGGCCCGACCGCGTATGCTGCGCCGCCCGTTTTCGTGGAGAACTCCGTGACCGTCTACGTCGACGATGCCGTGTGGCCCTGGCGCGGCGAGCGCTGGGCCCACCTGATGGCCGACACGCTCGATGAGCTGCACGCCTTCGCCCAGCGCCTGGGCAAGCCGCGGGTGTCGTTCCAGGACAAACTCAGCGGCTGCCACTACGACGTCAACGCGCGGATGCGCGAGCGCGCGATCGAACTCGGCGCGGTGGCGATCTCGCGCCACCGCGACCGCGCGCAAGTGCGCGCGATCATCCAGCGCGCGCGCGACCAGGCCGCCGGCCGCGCGCCCTGAGCCGCGCTCAGCGCCGCGCGTCGACCGCCATCCGCACCGCCAGCGCCGACAGCACGCCGCCCATCACCCAACGCTGCGCGGCCACCCAACGCGGCCGCCCGGCCAGAAAACCGGCGATACCGCCGGCCCCGGCCACGATCAAGGCGTTGACCCCGACGCTGATGCAGATCTGCAGGCTGCCCAGCACCAGCGACTGCAGCATCACGCTCTTGTGCGGATCGATGAACTGCGGCAACAACGCCAGATAGAACATCGCCACCTTGGGATTGAGCAGGCTGGTCAACAAACCCATCACGAACAAACGGCGCGGGCTGTCCGGGGCCAGTTCGCGCACCTGGAACGGCGAACTGCCGCCGGGCTTGATCGCCTGCCAGGCCATCCACAGCAGATAGGCCGCGCCGCCGATGCGCAGCGCGTCGTAGGCATACGGCACCGCGAACAGCAGCGCGGTGATGCCGAAGGCGGCGGCGAACAGATAGAAGAAGAATCCCACGCCGACCCCGGCCAGCGAGATCAGTCCGGCCTTGCGGCCTTGGCAGATCGAGCGCGAGACCAGGTAAACCATGTTCGGTCCCGGAGTCAGCACCATCACCAAGGCCAGGCCGGCGAACGCCAACAACGACGACAGCTCAAACATCCGCCTCTCCTCGCAATGGGAAAGCGCGCCGCACGCGCGCCGGAGCGACATCATCGCTCATCCCGGTCACAGCGGTCAGCGCATCTGGACGCAACGCTGTGGCGCCGCGGATGGCGAGGATCGCGAATACCGAAGGCCACGCCCAGGGCGTCGCCATCAAAAAAGAAGCCGCGACGGCAGAACCGTCGCGGCTTCGGGGCTTCCCCTCTCGGGAAGGGGATTTCAGAAACGCAGCGAGTAGCGCGCGCTGACGCCGTGGTCGTTGGCCTCATCGGCGAGCTGGCCGCTGTAGCTCAGCTCCAACAGGCCGTTGGCGCTGAGCCGCGCGGCGATGCCGGCTTCGACCAGGGTCGCGTCCTCGGCCAGCGGCGCGCCGCTGACGTTGAAGGCGTTGCCGCCGCGCCAGGCCACCTGGGTCTGCGGGGTCAGATCGCCGCTGGCGTGGCGACGGCCCAGGCCGCCGCGCAGGCTCAGCCAGCTCGCGTCCTGTTGCGCGCCCTTCAAGTCGACGTTGAAGCGCAGGCCCAGGGTCGACAGATTGACCCGGCTGTCGGCGCCGGCGCCGCTCAGCGCGGCGGCGCCGCCGGTTTCCTGGAACGCATCGGTCTTGACCCGCACCTGGGCGAACTGCGCGTAAGGCTCGAACGCCCAGGCGCCGGCGTCGAAGCGATAGCCGCCTTCGACGAAGCCCTGGCGGCTGTCGGCGTCGTAGGACGCGCGGGTGCGGTCGATGAAGCCGTTGAAGCCGATGCGGCGGTCCAGATCGACGTCCTGGCGGGCGAAGGCGTAACCGGCACTCAGCGCGAACGCGCCCCAATTCTGGCCGGCGTACACGCCCAGGTGGGTGCTCTTGATCCGGGCCTTGTCGAGGCGGTCGTTGTTGCTGTCGGTGCGGCCGTTGCCGCCGAGCACGCCGATCCGCCAACCGCCGTCGAAGCGGTAGTCGTAACCGACCAGGGTCGCCGAGCCGTTGTACTCGTTGCGCGCGGCATTGCCGTCGCCGTCGAGGGTGCCGCCGGATTTCAGCAACTGCACCCACGCGCCTTGCGATGCGCCTTCGCCGTCGGCGGCGAACTCGCCGCGGCCGGAACGCGCGCGCGCCAGCGCCGCATCGCGCAGGTGGCGGCTGTCGTCGACCAGGATCGAACGCAGGCTGGCGTGGCCTTCGCCGCTGAGCGCATCCAATGCCGACATCGCCTGCTCGGGGAACAACTGGGTCAGCGGCTGAGCGATGCCTTGAGCGACGGCAAGCCGGTCGGCCGCGGCCGCGGCGGCGAGTTGGTTGTCGGTGCGCGCCGCCGAAGCGAGCGAGGCGCCGCGGGTCACTTCCACCCCGACCTGATTGGCCGCGTACGCCAGGCCGAACTGCAGGAACGGCGAGAACGAGGACTGGTCGATCGAAGCGAACTGGCCGCTGATGCCGCCGGCGGCGCTGATCAGATTGAAGTTCTGGCCCAGCATGTACTGGCCCGGCGCGTGCAACACCACCAGCTTGCCGCCTTCCAGGCTGGCCTTGCCGGTGACGTCGATGCGGTCGGACTGGCCGCCGGCCGACAGCTCGGCGACATAGGTCGAACCGGCCGCCTGCACGTAATCGCCTTGCACTGTCAGCGTACCGATCGAATTGCCCGGCGACACCGCGCCTTGCACGCGCACGTTGCCGACGATGCGGCCGCTGCCGCCCAGGCCGCCGTTGGCCAGCACCGGCAAGGCCGCGCTGGTCAGGGTGCCGTTGACCACCAGGGTGCCGCTCTCGACCTGGGCCGCATAAGCGTTGTTGCCGGTGAGTTCCAGCACGCCACCGTTGACGTTGAGGCCGCCGAAGCTGTTGTTGCCGCTCAGGCGCAACCAGCCGGCGCCGGACTTGGTCAACACGCCGCTGCCGCCGATGTCGTTGCGCCAATCGTCCCAGGCCTTGCCGGTCCAGACTTTGGCGCCGCCGGCGGGGCGGTCCATGACCACATCGGTGTCGACGCGGATCTGCCCGGGGCCGTCGATGGCTTTCTTCAGATCGATCAGGCCCCAGCCGTAGACCTCGTCGATGCCGGCCGCGCCCAGATCGGTCGCGGTGGTCAGCAGGATGTCGCGCACTTGCGGGCCGGTCAGATACGGAAAGCGTTCGAACAACAGACCGAGCGAACCGGTGACGTGCGGCGCGGCCATCGAGGTGCCGCTCATGTCCTGGTATTCGTAGGTCTGCGGGCTGTCGACGGAGACGTTGAAGGAAATCGAACCGTCGGGGTTGCGCACCAATCCGCCGCTGAGTCCGGCGTTGCCGCCGATCACGGTGGAGTGGATCACCGAACCCGGCGCGGCCACGCACCAGTTGGCGGTCTGCGCGCAGCGCATCGAGCGATTGCTGAGGGTCAGATCGGGAGTGATGTTGACCACCGACAACCAATACGGTTCCAGATCCGCGCGCAGACGCGGCAGGCTGGCGTACAGGCCGGCCTGCGGCGCGGTCTCCGGGGTCACGCCGACGACGGCGTGATTGCCCGCGGCCCACACTTGCAGCATGCCCTTGTCGAGCGAGCCCTTGGCGAACACATCGAAGTAAGCCGCGTTGTCCGGGTCGAACAACAACGCATCCAGGGTCGGCAGGGTGGTGCGTTCTTTCGCCAGGCCCCAGCTGTGATTGAGCGCGCGCACGCCTTGCGCGTTCATGTCCTGGTACATCCGCGCGATGGTGTCGTCGTTGGCGCTGGGACGCGGCAAGGAGACCACGCTGTAACCGGTGGCGGTGCGCTGCCACTCCTGAGCGCCGTTGAACGACCACTTGGCCACGCTCAGATCCGAAGCGAACGCCACGCCGTGGGTGCCGTTGCCGTCGCGATTGGCGGCGACGGTGCCGCCGACGTGGGTGCCGTGGGTGCCGTACTCGAAGCCCGGCTGCACATACGGGCCAGCCTGGATGATGGCGCGGATGTTGGCCGGCACGTTGGCGTTGAAGCCGGTGTAGGTGACCTGGGCCTGATCGCCGCGCGAGCTGAAGCACGCGCCGGGGCCGCTGATGATGCTGGTGTTGGTGCAATAAGTGCCGTCGTCGAGCAGATCGGCCATCGCGATCGCGCGGTTGTCCTTGCCGGCGAATTCCGGATGCGCCAGCACCGTGCCGCTGTCGTACACGCCCAGGCGGACGCCCTTGCCGGTCAGGCCGCGCGCGTAAGCGTATTGCGCGTTGATCGCGGCCAGACCCCAGTCGGCGTTGAATTCATCGCTGCGCCAGCTGTCGGGATCGCCGGATTGGCCGTTGGCGCTTTGCGCCGAGGCCAGGCTCGAGGCGGCGAGCAAACCGCCGACAATCGCCAGGCTGAGCAGGGAACGGGATTGCGTGCGGAACGAACTGCGAACGCGACGAGCGCGGATAGTGCCTTGCATCGGTCGATGAACCCCTGTCATGAAAAAGCGCCCCGGACGAGGCGCTGCTGCGACGGTCCGATGCGCGCGGCGCATGGCGTCGGGATGGGCCGCTAGGGCGGCCTCTACCAGTTCATAACGCGGGGCAGACCGTAACCCCCTACACAAAATCGTCACGTCTTAAGCATGACTAACGACACGCGCCGGCACGGCGAATCGTGGATGCGGACGCGCCCGCGGTCACTCGCCGTCGTGTTCGCCCGACATCAAGCCGCGCCGCCACGCAAACGCCACCGCCTCGGTGCGGTCGGCCAGATGCAGCTTGGCCAGCACGTTGCCCAGGTGCGACTTGACCGTTTTTTCGCCGATGTTGAGCGCCGCGGCGATGCGCGCGTTGCTGCCGCCTTCAGCGAGTTTGCGCAGCACGTCGAGCTCGCGCTCGGTCAGGCAGGCGAACGGATCCTCGCGCGGTTCGCGCTTGCGCCGCACCGCCTTGAGGATGCGCTGGGCGACGAAGGGATGAATCACCGCCTCGCCGGCGGCGATCCGCCGCAGCGTGGCCAGCAGTTCGTCGCCGAGCATGCTCTTGAACAGCAACGACTGCGCGCCGGCTTCGATCGCGGCAAAGGCCAGATCGTCCTGATCGGTCGAGGTCAGCACCGCGATCGCGCTGCGCGGGCTCAGACCCTTGATCGCGCGGATGGCCTGCACGCCGTCCACGTCGGGCATCATCAGATCGATCACGATCAGATCCGGCGCCAGATCGCGCGCCAGTTCGATCGCCTCGGCGCCGCCGCCGGCCTCGCCGACCACTTCGAAATCCTCGGTCAGGCTGAGCAGGCTGCGGATGCCCTTGCGCACCACTTCGTGATCGTCGACCAACAGCACCGAGGTTTTCATGCGGAGGTTTCCTGCGCGGGTTCGAGCGTGAACGACACCGTCACCACCGTGCCGCTGGGGGAACTGGCGATGCGGAAGCGGCCGCCGGGCAAGGTGCGCGCGCGCAGGCGCATGTTGGCCAGGCCCATGCCGGTGGATTCGTGCTCGCTGATGGCGAAGCCGCAGCCGTCGTCCTGGATGGTCCAGCCATAACGGTTGCCGGAGTTGTTGAGCACCACTTCGATCCGGCGCGCGCCGCTGTGGCGCAGGCTGTTGGCCGCGGCTTCGGTGGCGATCAGCAGCAACTGCCCGGCGTGCTGCGGGAAATCGCCCAGGCCGCGCTCGGCGACGCCGTCGAGCAGCAGGCGCCATTCGATTTCGCTGCCGCCGAGCAGATGCGAGAACGTGTCTTCCAGCGCCTTGCGCAGGCCCTGCTCGGCCACCGTCGGCGCCGAGAAGCGCTGGATCACGTCGGCCAGATCGCGTTGCAACTGCCCGGTCAGGCCGAGCGCGGCCTTGATCAGCGCGCGTTGACGCGGGTCGCGGCCGTCGTCGCCGTCGCGTTCGTTGAGGTGATCGAGCACGCTCAGCTGCAGGCCCAGGGCGAAGCTGCGCTGCTTGGCGGTGTCGTGCAGATCGCGCGCCAGCCGGTTGCGTTCTTCCGAGACCGCCAAGGCCTGGCGCACCTGGATCACCTCGCTCAAGGCATCGGCCATGCGATCGAAACGCTGCGACAGGCGGCCGAACTCATCGCGGCCGGGATCGTGGATGCGCGCGTCCAACTCGCCGGCGGCCCAGGCATCGGCGACGTGCTCGGCGTGGCCGATGCGGCGGGTCAGCAGGGTCGCCACCGCCACCGCCGACATCGCGCTGATCACGATCAGATAGATCACCAGGCCCTCGAAATCGCCCGAATCCATGCGCATGAACGTCGCCAGCGAACCGCCGGAGTGCTGGCCCACGCTCAGCGCCGCACCGGGCGCGCCGGCCAGCGGCAAGGCCACCACGCTGATCCAGTCGCCGTCGCGCTCGTGCCGGCGCGGCACCGCCGCGCGGGTGGCGGCGGCTTCGTGCTCGACCTCCTCCAGCGCCTGCGCCAACGGCGCGTCGGCCTTGGCCGGGTACTCGCACAGGCGGCCGCCGCGGTCGCGGTAGCGGATCGCGATGCGGCGGTCGAAGGTGTTGCCGGCGAAACTGTAGGCGGACATCCAGCGCGGCGTGTCCATGCCGACGATGCGCACCAGCAGCGCCTGCAGCATCGCCTCGCATTGGCTGGCGGGCAGGTTGGACAGCTCGGGCAACGGGCCGAAGCGGTGCAGCTCGCGCCGCATCGCGCTCTCCAGCATCGGCGGGGCCATGTTGTCGCGCACTTCCATGCGGGTCAGGTACAGGCCCAGCATCGACAACAGACCGGTGCTGACCCAGCAGGCGATCAGCATCGACAGCAGGCATTTCCAGAACAGCCCGCTCCACCAGCGCCGCGCCGGCGCGCGTGCAGCAGACGTCGGGCGTGCGGCGGTTTCGCTCATGCCGCGATTATTCCAGGTTATCGCCGCGGCGAATCCGCCAAACGTCCCGGTCGCGTCCCGTCGCCAGCCCGATGCCGCCGCCAGCGCGGCCGCGCAGCATCGCAGCCCTCCCACTGCGGCCGCGCCCATGTCTGCCAAACCCGCCCCACGGATCGAGCTTCTGGATGCGCTGCGTGGGCTGGCGCTGCTGGGCATTTTGCTGGTCAACATCGGCGTGTTCGCCTCGCCCTGGTGGGGCCTGGGCGCGGCGGATCCGGGGTTCGACCGGCCGCTGGACCACGCTGTGCACCTGCTGGTGGCGTGCGTGTTCGAGATGAAGTTCTACCTGCTGTTCTCGTTCCTGTTCGGCTACAGCTTCAGCCTGCAATTGGAGGCGGCCCGGCGCGCCGGCGAGGCCTTCGCGCCGCGCATGCGTCGGCGCCTGCTCGGGTTGTGGGTGATCGGCGCGCTGCATGCGGCGCTGTTGTTTCACGGCGACATCCTCACCACTTACGCGGCGATGGGCGCGGTGTTGCTGGCCTTGCATCGGTTACCGCGAGCTAAGGCCCTGCGCTGGGCGCGGGGCTTGATCGCGGCGACCGCGCTGGTCTGGGCCGGTCTGGCGGCATTGGTCTGGATCGATCAGGGTTCTTTGTTCGCCGCGATCGAACGCGCCGATGATCTGCGCGCGCAAGCCGATGCAGTGCTGACCGGTTTCCGCGGCGATCCGGCGCAAGTGATCGGCGCGCGTTTGCGCGAGTTGTCCGGCACTTGGCTGGTGCTGGCCGGATTGCAGGCGCCGTGCGCGTTGGCGATGTTCCTGTACGGCTTGGCCGCGGGCCGGCGGCGCCTGTTCGCGCGGCCGGAGCGTTATCGGGCGCTGTTGCGGCGCGCACGCACGCGGGGCCTGGCGATCGGTCTGCCGGCGGCGGCGTTGTTCGCGTGGGCGACGCTCGCAGCGCCGGGCAGCGCGCTGGAATTGTTCGCGCTGGCGTTGAGCATCGCGACCGCGCCGTGGTTGTGTCTGGCCTACCTCGCCATCGCCGTGCGCGCCTTCGCCGGCCGACGCATCCGGCGCGCCGCGTCGGCGCTGGCGCCGGCGGGGCGTATGGCCTTGTCGAACTATCTGCTGCAGTCGCTGATCCTGGCGCTGCTGTTCACCGGTTACGGCCTGGGCTGGATGGGACGGATCTCGCCGCTGAGCACCGTGGCGCTCGCCACTGTCTTGTACGCCGCGCAACTGTGCCTCAGCCGACTGTGGTTGCGCCGCTACGCCTACGGCCCGGTGGAATGGGGCTTGCGCGCGCTCACCATCGGCGCGTGGCCGCGCATGCGCAAATCCGCGCGCGAACCGCGCTGAATGCGCGACGACGATGAATGCGCCGCCGGCCCACCGCGCGCTGAATGACCACTGTCATGTCTGCGCCGAACCGTGACCGGCTACGACAATCGCGGCGTAGTCAGTGCCGGGAACTTGTACGAGACTCAACGGCCCGCCCGTCGTCGCCAGGAGACTGCGCACGCCGTGATCGCATCGCTTTTTCATCCCGTTCGCGTCGCGCCGGACGCGCGCGCCTGATCCGGTCCTCGTGCGCGAAGACCTGTTCCGACGCGAAATGCTCGATGCCAGAAAACAACGCTGGCTCGGCAGCATTCGCCTGCCGGTTTCGTCCATGGGCTGGCCGATGGCGGCGCTGGCCGGATTGGCGTTGATCGCCGCGATCGCCTTGCTGGGCTGGGGACACTACACCCGCAGCGAACGCGCGGTGGGACTGCTGATGCCGTCGGGCGGCCTGCTGGCGCTGGCCGCGCCCGCCTCGGGCACGCTGCTGCGCAGTCATGTCAGCGAAGGCCAGGCGGTGGTTCGCGGTCAAACCCTGCTGGAGATTTCCTCCGAACTCGACAGCCCGACCCTGCGCGCCGGCATCGGCCAGACCGTCGGCGCGGAACTGGCGGCGCAACGGCAACGGCTGCGCGCCGAGCGCGACGCGCTCGAACGCGGCCGCGAGCGCGAAGCCGCGCAACTGCGCCAGCGCATCGACACTGCGCAGGCGCGCATCGGCCTGGCCGAAACCCAACTGCGATTGCGCGATCAACAGGCCAAACAGGCGCAAGCCCTGGCCGAGCGGGTACGGCCGCTGCGCGGCGACAAACTGCTCAGCGAAGTGCAGTGGCAGCAATACGAAACCGACCGCATCGACGCGCAGACGCGGGTCCAGGACGCGCGCCGCGAACGCCTCGACGCCGCGCGCGAACTGGCCGAGGCGCAAGCGGCGCTGCAGCAGTGGCCCGAGCAATGGGCGCAGCGGCGCGACCGGATCGAGCGCGAACTGGCCGACATCGCCCAGGACGATGCGCGCAACGAAGGCCGTCGCCGCATCGCCGTGCTCGCCCCGCGCGCCGGCCGCGTGTCCGCGCTGGCCGGCAGCGAAGGCCAGACCGTCGCCGCCGGCCAACGCCTGCTGACCTTGCTGCCCGAGGCCGCGCCGCTGCAAGCCGAGTTGTGGCTGCCCGATCGCGCCATCGGTCTGATCGCGCCGGGTACGCCGGTGGCGCTGCGTCTGGCCGCGTTCCCGTATCAAACCCACGGACTGCAACGCGGCCGGGTGGCGCAGATCGCGCGCGGCGCGCTGTCGCCCGAGGAAATCCGCGCGCGCACCGGGCTTAGCGTGGCCGAACCGTCGTGGCGGGTGCTGGTGGATCTGGATCGGCAATCGGTCGGCCGCCACCCGCTGCGCGCGCAGATGCGGGTGGAAGCCGATCTGCGCCTGGAACGCCGCCGTTTGTACGAATTCGCCCTTGCGCCGCTGGCGATGGGTGATGCGAAGGCGGAATCGCGATGAGCCGCCGCCCGCTGCCGATGATCCAGCAGAACGAATTGGCCGAATGCGGCCTGGCCTGTCTGGCGATGATCGCCGTGCATCACGGCCACGACATCGACCTGGCCAGCCTGCGCCGGCGCTTTCCGGTGTCGCCGCGCGGCGCCACCCTGACCCGGCTGATCAAGACCGCCGGCGCGCTGAGCTTCGACACCCGGCCGCTGCGCGCGGAGGTCGAGCATTTATCCGATCTGCAACTGCCTTGCGTGCTGCACTGGGATCTCAACCATTTCGTCGTGCTCAAGCGCATCAGCGGCGGCCACGCCGAGATCCACGACCCCGCGCGCGGCGCGCTGAAACTGCCGCTGGCCGAGTTCGGCCGCCATTACACCGGCATCGCCCTGGAACTGACCCCGCGCGCGGACTTCGCGCCGATGCGCGAGCGTCAACGCCTGAGCCTGCGCGCGTTGGCCGGGCGCATCGTCGGCCTGCGCCGCGCCGCGGCGCAGATCCTGATTCTGGCGCTGAGCCTGGAAGCGTTCACCCTGTTGCTGCCGATGGCGATGCAATGGGTCATCGACCGGGTGCTGGTCTCGGCCGACATCGAACTGCTGCACCTGCTCGGCATCGGCTTTTTGACCGTGGTGCTGTTCCAGGCCGCGATCGCCGCGATGCGCGGCTGGCTGGTCGCCGAACTGGGCGCCTGGCTCAACTCGCAATGGCTGGCCAATCTGTTCGGCCATCTGATGCGATTGCCGTTGGACTATTTCGAAAAACGCCACGTCGGCGGGGTGATGTCGCGCTTCGTCTCGGTCCAGTCGATCCAGCAGACCTTGACCGGCAGCTTCGTGGAAAGCCTGCTCGACGGCCTCACGGCGATCCTGGTGCTGGGCTTGCTGCTGCTCTACAGCCCGGCGCTGACCGCGCTGGTGCTGACCGCGTTCGCGCTGTACGCAGGGCTACGCTGGGCCGCGTTCCGGCGCCTGCGCCGGCTCAAGGAAGAACAGCTGATCCAGGTCGCCCAGCAGCAAAGTCTGTTGATCGAAGCGATCCAGGGCGTGCAGACGATCAAATTGGGCAACAAGCAGGACGAACGCCGCGCGCGCATCGCCAACGCCAGCGTCGAGGTCGCCCATCGCGAAGCCGCCATCGGCCGCACCACCGCGGTGTTCTCGGCCTTGTCCAAGCTGGTGTACGGCGCGCAGCGGGTGCTGCTGATCTGGATCTGCGCCTGGATGACCCTGCAAGCGCAGTTCACCGCCGGCATGATGGTGGTGTTCGTCGCCTACGCCGATCTGTTCGCCACCCGCACCGGCAGCCTGATCGACAAACTGGTCGATCTGCGCCTGCTCGGCCTGCACGGCCAGCGCATCGGCGACATCGCGCTGGAGCCGCCGGAAGCGCATGTGCATACCGATTACGCGGGGCCGGCGCCGGCCCCGCGGATCGAGCTGGAACGGGTGAGTTTCCGCTATGCCGACGACGAGCCGTGGATCTTGCGCGATTGCAGTTTCGCGGTCGAAGCCGGCGAATCGGTGGCCATCGTCGGCCCCTCCGGTTGCGGCAAGACCACCCTGGCCAAGCTGATGCTGGGCTTGCTGCGGCCCAGTTCCGGCAGCATCCGCATCGGCGACGTCGACATCCACCGCTACGGGCTGGCCGCCTACCGCGAGATGTTCGGCGCGGTGATGCAGGAGGACGTGCTGTTCGCCGGCTCCATCGCCGAGAACATCGCCTTCTTCGATCCCGCCGCCGACGCCGAACGGATCCAGGCCGCCGCGCGCGCGGCGCGCATCCACCAGGACATCGCGGCGATGGCGATGGGTTACGAGACCTTGGTCGGCGATCTCGGCCAATCCTTGTCGGGCGGGCAGAAGCAGCGCGTGCTGCTGGCTCGCGCCCTGTACCAACAACCGGCGATCTTGCTGCTCGATGAGGCCACCAGCCATCTGGATGTGGCGCGCGAGCATGAGATCAATCGCGAGATCGCCGCGCTGCGCATCACCCGCATCGTCATCGCTCACCGACCCGACACGATCCGTAGCGCCGATCGGGTGGTGTCGTTGCGCGACGGCGTAAGTGAACAATTCAAGAACCGCGAAGACGCAATGCCGATCCACTCGCGGGCGCACGACGAAACTGCGATGGCGATGGGGAAACCCCGTGTTTTCTAGTTGCTAGCATCGATGCACGTGCCGTCGCCGGAACGGCCTTTCATTCTTTCCGGCACTACGTTTCTCAGGAGAAAGATTCATGAGCAAGCAAGACGTGAAACAGCCTCAGAACGACACCGTCCGTCCGCTCGCGCGCGTCGCAGCACGCGAGCTGTCGTTGCAAGAGATCGCCGCGATCTCGGGCGGCAAGGGCGACACCACCCACGCCACCGGCCCCAACGGCGACGACCCGGGCGATCCGGATTTGCTGTAATCCGACGGCGCATACGCCGGCCGCGGCGGTGGACTCGCGCGCGAGCGACGTGCGCGTAAACCGTAACGCCGGCGCATGACCGCGCGGCACGCCCCTCAGCGGGCGTGCCGCTTTTGTCCAACCCTTATCGCAAACGCCATGCCCGCCCATCGCCGCCCGCTGATCCTTTCGTCCCTGGCCCACGACATCCACGCCTCCGCCGCGCGCTGGGCGCTGCGCGCCAGCGGCATCGACGCGGTCTGGGCCGCTGCGCTGGGGCAGGCGGAGACCGGGCCGATGTCGCTGCATTGCGATGCCGACACCGGCCTGCACATGAGCGGCGCGCTCGACGATGCCAGCATCGGCACGGTGTGGTACCGGCGCGCGCGCAATCCCGAATCGTTTCCGCGCGCGCACCAAAGCGATCAGGCCTTCCTGCGCGGCGAATGGGGACGCTTTCTCAAGAACGTCTACGCCCTCACCGATCAGGGCGCCGACCGGCTCTGGGTCAATCGCCCCAATGCGGCGGCGATGGCCGAGAACAAACTGGTGCAGTTGCGCGCCGCGCACCGCTGCGGCCTGCGCTTTCCCGCGACCCTGGTTTCGCACGACCCGGCCGAGATCCGCCGCTTCGTCCAGCGCCACGGCCGGGTGGTCTACAAACCGTTCATGACCCACACCTGGAAGGACGCCGAGAGCGGCCGGATGTTCAGCACTTATGCGCGCATCGTCGAAGCCTCGATGCTGGACGACGACGACAGCCTGCTGCACTGCCCCGGGATTTATCAGGTCTACGTCGACAAACGCTACGACTTGCGCGTCACCGCGATCGGCGACCGCTACCTCGCCGCGCGCCTGTATTGCGAGCACGACGACGGCGTGGTCGACTGGCGCGCGCGGCAGGCGGTGCAGGGCTTGCGCGCGCAGGCCGGCGAATTGTCGGCCGCCGATCAGGCCAAGCTGGCGGCGCTGATGCGCGAGTTGGGGCTGGTGTTCGGCTGCATCGATCTGGCCATAGACGCCAATGGCGATGCGCATTTTCTAGAGATCAACCAGGCCGGGCAGTTCTTGTTCGTCGAAGACCTGGTGCCGTCGCTGCCGCTGCTGCGCGCGATGAGCGCGATGCTGGCCGAGGGCCGCGCCGATTATTCGTTGGCGACCATCGCCGAGGTGTCGTACGCGGATTACTGCGCCAGCGAGGAGCATCGCGCGTGGTGGGCGCAGGCCAGCGAGGGTTTGCAGGGGCGCGGCCCGGCGGCGGCGGGGATCAGTTTGGAGTAGGCGCCCGCGAAGCCGCGGGGGCGAACGCGCAAATCAAAATG
>NZ_JBAMDI010000182.1:0-17653 GCF_036961695.1 Pseudomonas sp. CGJS7
GGTTAAGAGCTTTTCATCTCAACCGAGGCGCGCATTCTACGCTTTCCTCAGAGCCTGTCAAGCGTTTATTTTGAAGTTTTTTGCGAGAAA
Organism: Pseudomonas sp. CGJS7; assembly: GCF_036961695.1. Classification (NCBI taxonomy): domain Bacteria; kingdom Pseudomonadati; phylum Pseudomonadota; class Gammaproteobacteria; order Pseudomonadales; family Pseudomonadaceae; genus Pseudomonas; species Pseudomonas sp. CGJS7. The sequence goes on from NZ_JBAMDI010000182.1 coordinate 91, forward strand.
CTCGTTTAGCTTCAAGCACTTGACTCAACACAGTGGCTAGCTTTGCTTCGCTACCGCGTTGGAGTGGTGCGCATTATAGGGAGGCCATCGAGAAGGTCAACCTTTAATTTCAATGATTTGAAATATTTCTGGCAAAGCCGCTTGAGGGCTACCACCTCCCCCACCAATTGCGCACTATATTGCTCACCACCTCCCCCGCCCAAGGATTGCCGCACTTAAATGAACACCCAACCCCGCAGCCTGGCCGCCACCCTCTTCCCGATCGGCCTACTGCTTATCGCCATGGCATCGATTCAGTCCGGCGCCTCCCTGGCCAAAAGCATGTTCCCGATCGTCGGCGCACAAGGCACCACCACCCTGCGCCTGATCTTCGCCAGCATCATCATGCTGCTTATATTGCGCCCGTGGCGGGTACGCATGACCGCCAACACGTTGCGCAATGTGGTCATCTACGGCATGGCACTGGGCGGCATGAACTTCCTCTTCTATATGGCCCTGCAAACGGTACCAATCGGTATCGCCGTCGCCTTGGAATTCACCGGCCCGTTGGCCGTGGCGATCTTCTCCTCGCGCCGAGCGATCGATTTCCTGTGGATTGCCCTGGCCATCGCAGGCCTGCTGCTGTTGCTGCCGGCAGGTCACAGCGGCCAGGCACTCGACCCAGTGGGCGCCGCCTATGCGCTGGGGGCGGGTGTGTGCTGGGCGCTGTACATCCTGTTCGGGCAACGTGCAGGGGCCGAGCACGGCATCCAGAGCGCGGCCCTGGGGGTGGTGGTCGCGGCCCTGTTCGTCGCCCCCATCGGTATCGCCCACGCCGGTAGCGCTCTGCTCACACCTGCCGTGATCCCCATGGCGTTTGCCGTTGCAATACTGTCCACCGCCCTGCCATACAGCCTGGAAATGGTTGCCCTCACGCGGATTCCGGCGCGCACGTTCGGCACCCTGATGAGCATCGAACCGGCATTTGGCGCATTGTCCGGCCTGCTTTTCCTCGGCGAGGTGCTGACGCTCACTCAATGGCTGGCGATTCTGGCAATCATTACCGCCTCGGTCGGCACCACCCTGTCCATGCGCAAGTCGCCCAGCCCGGCCATCGCAGCAGACTGATATGAGAAATATTTTCATTTGAGAAAGGATTAATGATTGTAGCAGCCTGTCTCGCTGATTAAGCTGTCACAGAATCATCATCTTTACGCTATCTACTGGGCCGAACACGGACGCTGGGGGAAGGTTCAGGAAGAACCGAAGCGACAACGACAGGGTCGTGACAACTGATTTGCCCTGCATTTAAGGACAGGAATGAAACGAATTTTTCTCATCCTGGCCATCTTGGCCATTGCTGGATGTGCCGCCACAGCCAAGACCGAGGTCAAAAGGGGCAAGAAGGGCCTGCATATCAACTGCTCCGGCCTTTCTTCCTCGTGGGACAATTGCTACAGCAAGGCCGCAAGCGCCTGCAGCACGCGCGGCTACCGGGTCATTGCGCGCTCGGGCGATAGCGATGAAGAGGCCGGTGACTATTTGTTCGGCATCAACCCGGCGGGTTACACCAGCCGGAGCATGATCATCATCTGTAAATAGAGAAAAGGGCAGTTCGCAAACTGCCCTTTTTCCGCTGCGTTACAGCGGTGCAGTACGCATCTCCAGCCAGGCTAGCGCATCCCCTTGGAGCAAGGGCGCCAGGCGCTCACGTACGCAGGCGTGGTAGCCGTTCAGCCACTCCACCTCCTCCTTGGTCAGCAACTCGGGCAACAGACAGCGGGTGTCGATAGGGCACAGCGTCAAGGTTTCGAACTGCAGGAAGTCACCAAAGGCACTCTTCCCCGCTTCGCGGTTGACCACCAGGTTCTCGATGCGAACGCCCCACTGCCCCGGGCGGTACGTCCCCGGCTCGATCGAGCTGATCATGCCCACTTGCATCGCCGTCTGCGGTGCAGGTGCCGCCTGGTAGGCGATCACTTGAGGCCCCTCATGCACGTTCATGAAGTAGCCCACCCCGTGGCCGGTACCATGGCCATAGTCGACCTGGTCAGCCCAGATCGGCGCCCGGGCAATGGCGTCGAGCAACGGCGACAGCACCCCTCGCGGGAACGTGGCACGCGACAAGGCAATCATGCCCTTGAGTACACGGGTGCAGTCCTGCTTCTGAGCCTGGCTGGGGTTACCGACCGGCACCATGCGGGTAATGTCGGTAGTGCCGCCCAAGTATTGACCGCCCGAGTCGATCAGCAGCAAGCCATTACCCTCGATGAGCGCATGCGACTGCTCGGTGGCCCGGTAGTGTGGCATCGCGCCATTGCCATTGAAGGCGGCAATGGTAGAAAAGCTCAGTGACACGAAATTCGGCCGTCGAGCACGCGCGGCACTCAATTGCTCGTCAACCGTCAGCTCGGTAATGACCTCCCGGCCGAGGTTCGCCTCGAACCAGGCGAAAAACTCGCACAAGGCTGCGCCGTCCTGCTCCATGACCTGGCGAATATGCACCAGGTCGTCGTCACCCTTGCAGGACTTGCTCAGCGTGGTGGGGTTTAGCCCCTCGACAAGAATCACCTCTGCCGCCAGGTTGTCCAGCAGGCCGCAGGTGACCCGGGCCGGGTCCACCAGCAGCCGCGCCCCCGCAGGAACGGTGCCTAGCGCCTTGCCTGCTTCGCTGTAGTCGCGCACCTCGATGCCGTCGACCTCCAGCACATGACGCAGGTGCTCGTCCACCTTGTCCTGGCCCACGAACAGGATGGCCTGCTGCTGATTGATCAGGGCAAAGGCCAGGAAAACCGGATTGTAGGAGACATCGCTGCCGCGCAGGTTGAACAGCCAGGCAATGTCATCCAGGGTAGCGATGAAGTGCCAGTCGGCACCCTCGGCCTGGATGCCCTGGCGCAATTGCGCGAGCTTTTCCGCCCGGCTCACCGTGGCGTGGGGCGGCAGGTGCTGGTACACCGGGTTACCTGGCAGCGCCGGGCGCCCGTCCCAGACCTGACCCAGCAGGTCCATGTCTGTCACCAGCTGCGCTCCACGCGCCTTCAGCCGCTCAGCCAGCTGGCGCGCCGAAGCCAGGGCCATGACCGCACCATCCACTGCCACACGACCGTTGGGCTCGACATTTTCGCCCAACCATTCCAACGCCCCGGGTTTGCCCGGCAACAGTTTCATCAGTTCGATGCCGCTGCCCTTCAGCTCCTGAGCTGCCTGCTCCCAGTAGCGGCTGTCGACCCACAGCCCGGCAAAGCCGGGGGTGACCACCAGCGTACCAACCGAGCCATGGAACCCCGAAAGCCACTGGCGCCCCTGCCAGTAACCGGGCAGGTATTCGGATAGGTGGGGGTCGGCCGAGGGGACCAGCAAGGCATCGATGCCCCCTGCCGCCATGGCTTGGCGCACGTGCACCAGTCGCTGCGGCACGCTTTGCTCAAGGGTGGTCTGGACGTTCATGCGCTCTCCTGCGGCTTCATAACGGTTGATCCAATAGGCCGATAATGGAACAGCCGCCAGGGCGCTGCAATCGCGACGACCAAGATACGGCATGCCTTGCCCACGACGCCCTGTGCCAATAGGACACTTCCTACAACAGGACCAGGACCACCGATCAAGTTCCCCTGAACTTCCCCAGGACACCGGCTTCACACACAGTACATTCATTGCACACAGGCAAATGACCATGCCCAGTGCCCTCGAACCGAAAGCCGGCGTGGTGTTGCTTGACACCCGCGACCACACGCCCGAACACGAGCACGGCGTTCATCTCAAGCTTGCGGAAGGCCTGGCACGTTTGCTGGGCTGCCCACTTATACAGCCCATGCGGCCGCCAGATGCAGCCGATGCCTACTATTATCTGCCAACCGAGACCCTGATCGACCCCAGACGATATGCCGCCTTGGGTATTTGCAGCGAACAGGACCTGTTTGGCGGCATGGTGCCGTACCCCTACATGGCGACCAAGGCGATCTCTCACCCGTTACCCGCCGGGGCCAGCTTCCCGCCGGGCTGGACCGACGACTTCGCCCGGCAGGCCAGCGATGCCCTGCTGCGCGGCTACACCGTGTTCAGCAAAGCCGACGCTCGCACTGCCGCACAGTTGCTGCTGCTCGACGGCCCGCTGAGGGTCAAGCCGGTACTGGCTTGTGCGGGACGCGGGCAACAGGTCATCACCACTGCAGATGCCCTGGAGCCTCTGCTGGCCGATATGGATGACCACACGTTGGCGCAGTGGGGCCTGGTGCTCGAAGAAGACCTGAGCGAGGTGCAAACCTTCAGCGTCGGCCAGGTGCGCGTCGCCGGCTTGACCTGCAGCTACCACGGCACCCAGCAACTGACACGCGACCATCAGGGTACCGAGGTCTACGGGGGTTCTGACCTGGTGGTGGTACGTGGCGACTATCAGGCGTTGCTACAGCTCCCACTGGACGACCACCTGCGCCTTGCCATCAACCAGGCCATGGTTTACGAACAAGCCGCCGAGCAGCACTTCCCGGGCTTTGTCGCCTCACGTCGCAACTATGACATCGCCCGCGGCATCAGCCCTTCGGGCCATCTGTGCAGCGGGGTGCTCGAACAATCCTGGCGCCTGGGTGGTGCCAGCAGTGCCGAACTGTTGGCCCTGCAGGCATTTGCCGATGACCCCGCATTGCAACGGGTGCGGGCTTCCACCCACGAAGTATTCGGCAACCCCGACCTGCCCGCTGACGCCACCCTCTTTTACCAAGGAAACGACAGTGAACTCGGACAACTCAGCAAATTTGCGCGGATTCGCGACCATGGCCATTCAGAGTGAAACCGTTGAGCTGCAGGTCGAGAATGACCGCATCGCCGGCACCTTGGTCAGCCCGGGCACCAAAATGCCGGGCATTCTCTTCGTACACGGCTGGGGCGGCAGCCAGCAACGTGACCTGGCCCGCGCCCGGCATATCACCGGACTGGGATGTGTGTGCATGACCTTCGACCTGCGCGGTCACGAAAAAACTGAAAGCCAGCGCCTCACGGTCACCCGTGAACAAAACCTGCAGGACTTGCTGGTGGCTTACGATCGACTGGTCAGCCACCCGGCGGTCGACAGCAGCGCCATCGCCATTATCGGCAGCAGCTATGGCGGTTACCTGGCGACTCTGCTGACCCGCGAACGGCCGGTCAGATGGCTGGCCCTGCGGGTACCTGCCATGTACTGGGATGACGAATGGGGCAGCCCGAAGCAAACCCTTGACCGTCAACGCCTGAATGCCTATCGCCAGCGCCCCCTGGGCCCGGCCGACAACCGCGCGCTGGCCGCGTGCGCCGAATTCGGCGGGGATGTGTTGCTGGTGGAGTCCGAGCAGGATGACTACGTGCCGCACAGTACCTTGATGAACTACCGCTCGGCGTTCATCAACGCCCACTCGCTCACCCATCGCATCGTCGACGGCGCCGACCACGCGCTGTCCAGCGAACAGAGCCAGAAAGCGTATAGCTCGCTCCTGGCGGCATGGATCAGCGAAATGGTCATCGGTGCCCGCCTGGACCGCTACCCGCACTACGCACCTTGGTATGCCTGAGGACCGCCCATCTGGCAATGCAGCACGCCATCGTCCCCGCGCACCAGGCTGCGCAGGGCCTGGTAGGCGGCGAAGTTGACACCGCGTGCCTGATGCTGGCCCAGCAGGTCAAGAAACGATTCCTCGACGAAGTGCACGGCCGCCGCAGCCCAGGCCTGGCGTGACTGCCATTGCAGGTACTGCAACACCCGACAGCCATCGTCGCTGGCCTGGATGCTCACACCCTGCAGCCCTTCGCAACGCGCAGCCAATGCTTCACTACGCTCCACCAGGGCCTGAGCCAATGCTTGCTGGTACATACTGGGTACTTCGTATTCGATCATCTGGGTGAACCACAAGGCATGAGGTGTTGCCAACATCGACAGTCTCCTGGCTACGTACGCATGCAGCGCGATGCCGAGCAGGGTAAGACCTCAAGTAAAGTCAAGGTCAAGTGGTTTCTACAGACCCTGGCCGGATACCGCAAACCGCCGCCGATAGTCACTCGGGGTAAGGCCGATGACACGCTGGAACACTTTGCGAAACGCGCCCGGATCCTGGTAACCGACACCCCACGCGATCTGTTCGACGGTGCGCCGGGTAAACTCCAGCAAGCGGCACGCCCGCCCCACCCTCACCTGCTGGCAATACTCGGTCGGGCGCAGCCCGGTAGCGGCACGAAAGCGCCGCAAGAAAGTGCGCGCCTCCAGCCCCGCGCAGGCCGCCATCGTGGCCAGGTCGGCATCCTGCCCGCCATTGCCCTGCAACCAGTGCTGCACCTTCAACACGGCCTCGTCGCCGTGGTCCAGGCGCGGGTTGAACACAGCGCCGGGCAGCGGCGCCGCGACCGGATCGACGGCCAGATAGCGAGCGGTCTCCTGAGCCACCGTCGCCCCCAAAAAGCGCTCCAGCAAGCGCAAGCCGAGGTCCGTCCAGGCCATCAACCCTGCCGAGGTCACGATGTCGCCGTCATCCAGCAACGGCTGCTGGGCCTCTACCCGCACCCTGGGGAAGCGCTGGGCAAGCGCCTGCACATAGTTCCAGTGCGTGCAGGCCGGGCGCCCGTCGAGCAAACCGCTGGCGGCAATGAAAAATACACCGATGCATACCGACGCCAGCACCGTACCACGCCCGTGCAGCAGGCACAGCGGCGCGCGGTGGCATTCGAGCAATTCGGTTTGCGGGGCCGACTCCAGGCTTGGCGGAATGATCAGGACGCGCAGGCCCGGTACGGTGACAGCAGAGTTATCCGACGCAGGCAACAACTGCCCCGTCTCATCTGCCTGCCAGCAACTGACGCGAATGTGTGGCAACTCGACGGCCCCCAGTTCGGCCGCCACCCGGTTGGCCACCAGGAACAGGTCGGCCAGGCCATGCACAGCGGCGCGCTGCACGCCGGGGTACAACAGCAAGCCGATATCCAGGTTAGCGCTGGTGTCAGTTTTTGCCCGCATAGTGTCGTTCGCGCCAATCCTCAGGTGGGTGAACACAGCCTATAACTAACGTCTCTCGACGACTACTGCCACAGGAGGCAGCATGAGCAAGCAGGCACTGATCATCATCGACATCCAGAACGACTACTTCCCCGGCGGCAAGTGGCCCCTCGATGGCGTCGACCAGGCAGCCGACAACGCCGCCCGCCTGCTGGCAGCAGCACGCAAGCGCGGCGACCTGGTGGTGCATGTGCGGCATGAGTTCGACACTGCCGATGCCCCCTTCTTTGCCCCCGGTTCGCAGGGTGCGGCCATCCACACCAAGGTCGAGCCATTGCCGGGCGAGCCGGTGGTGCTCAAGCACAAGGTCAACGCCTTTCTCGGTACCGATCTTGAGCACACGCTGGACCGGCATGGCGTCGAGGCGCTGACCATCGTCGGCAGCATGAGCCACATGTGCATTGATGCTGCCACCCGGGCTGCGGCCGATATGGGCTATCAAGTGACCGTGGCGCACGATGCCTGCGCAACCCTGCCACTGACGTTCGACGGCAAGCAGGTGCCGGCGGCTCATGTGCACGATTCGGCGATGGCGGCGCTGGCGTTTGCCTATGCCGATGTGGTGAAGACCGACGAGCTGCTGAAAAACTGATCGGCTTGAGACCTTTGGGGCCGCACAGCAGCCCCAAAGCCTGCTGCCTCAAATCACCACATTGCGCACAAACCGAACAGCCACCACGCCATCGTTACGGTAGGCATACCGGCAATTGCTGGGGAACACATGGAACTGCCCCACCTGCAAGCGATGCTCGACATCTTCGATGATCAGCGTCAGTTGCCCATCGACCACGTAGATCTGCTCGCTCCAGCCTTCGGCATCGGCCTCACTGCAATAGCACTCCCCCGGTGCCAGGGTCCATTCCCAAAGTTCCACCTCGCGCCTTGCCGGGCTGGTGCCCAGCAACACCGCTCGGCTCTGCGGGTGTTCGCCAGCCCACGCCAGCTCTTCAATGCGCCCGGGGTCGCGCAGCTCCGGCGCCTGGATCAGGGTACTGAAAGCCACGCCCAAGGCTTCGGCAATCAGGTCCAATGTGGTCAGGCTGACATTCTTCTCGCCCGCCTCGATCGCGACCAGCATGCGCCGGCTGACCCCTGAACGCTCGGCCAGCGCCGCCTGACTCAAGCCGGCGGCGTTGCGCAGGCGGCGCACATTGAGGCTGACATGTTGCAGCACCGATGCCCGGTGCGAAGAATCCTTGTGCACTATATTGCTCACTGGTCGAGATTGCGCAGTATACTGCCCACTTTTGCGGCGATTGTGCGCCGCCCTTTCCGAGTGTGCAAGACCATGAACCAGCCCAGCAACAAGCCCACCCCTGCCGCCACCTTCCGCCTGAGCAAGGCCGAACTGGTGCTGGTATTCATCACCATGTTGTGGGGCGGCACGTTCCTGTTGGTGCATAACGTGATGGCCGTCAGCGGCCCGATGTTCTTCGTCGGCCTGCGCTTTGCGGCAGCCGCGCTGTTCGTTGGTGTGGTCTCGGCGCGAGCGCTGCCCGGCCTGACCTTCACCGAACTGAAGGCCGGCATGCTGATCGGCGTGTCGATCATGCTCGGCTATGGCCTGCAGACCATGGGCCTGCAGACCATCAGCAGCAGCCAGTCAGCGTTCATCACTGCGCTGTACGTCCCGTTCGTGCCGCTGCTGCAGTGGCTGGTGCTGGGGCGTCGCCCTGGCCTGATGCCCAGCATGGGTATCTGCCTGGCATTCATCGGCCTGATGCTGCTGGCCGGGCCGGAAGGCGGCAGCCTGCGTTTCAGCGAGGGCGAACTGGTCACCCTGATCAGCGCCGTGGCCATCGCCGGTGAAATCATTCTGATCAGCCGCTACGCGGGTCAGGTCGATGTGCGCCGGGTTACTGTGGTGCAACTGGCGACTGCATCGCTGCTGGCGTTCCTGATGATCGTGCCGACCCAGGAGCGCATCCCCGACTTCTCCTGGCTGTTGCTGGCCAGCGCAGTGGGCCTGGGCGCAATGAGTGCAGTGATCCAAGTGGCGATGAACTGGGCACAGAAGTCGGTCTCGCCTACCCGCGCCACACTCATTTATGCCGGTGAACCGGTGTGGGCCGGCATCGTCGGGCGTCTGGCTGGCGAGCGCCTGCCTGGCGTGGCGCTGCTCGGCGGCCTGCTGATCGTGGTCGCCGTGGTGGTCAGTGAACTCAAGGTGCGGCGCCCTCGCGAAACCGTCGAAACACGCGATGTGCAGAACCCGGGCGAACGCCAGGCGGGGCTGTAAAACGGTCAACAGCGGCTATTCTTTGTAAAAAACTGTTATAAAAAAACCGCTTGTCACAGCCGGTTTGTAGGATCCTGCGACAGCTTGCGTGTTGGTGATAAACACCTCGGCACGTATGATTCTTTGCAAACTTCTCCAGAATAGGCCGCTATGTCCTTGATAGTGCTATTGCTTCTGCCGTTCGTGGGCAGTTGCCTGGCAGCTGTGCTGCCGCACAACGCACGTAACGCCGAGTCCATTCTTGCCGGGCTCGTAGCCCTGGTCGGCACCGTCCAGGTAGCACTTCTGTACCCTCAGGTTGCCCATGGTGGCGTCATTCGCGAAGAGTTCCTGTGGCTGCCCAGCCTGGGAATGAACCTGGTGTTGCGCATGGACGGCTTTGCCTGGCTGTTCTCGTTGCTGGTACTGGGCATTGGCGCACTGGTATCGCTGTATGCCCGCTACTACATGTCACCGCAAGATCCGGTACCACGCTTCTTCGCGTTCTTCCTGGCCTTCATGGGCGCCATGCTCGGCCTGGTCATCTCCGGCAACCTGATCCAACTGGTGTTCTTCTGGGAACTGACCAGCCTGTTCTCCTTCCTGCTGATCGGCTACTGGCACCACCGCGCCGACGCCCGTCGTGGCGCCTACATGGCGCTGATGGTAACCGGCGCAGGCGGCTTGTGCCTGCTGGTAGGGGCCCTGCTGCTCGGCCATGTGGTCGGCAGCTATGACCTGGACAAGGTCCTGGCTGCCGGGCATACCATCCGCCAGCATGCGCTTTACCCGGTGCTGCTGCCCCTGATACTCATCGGCGCCCTGACCAAGAGCGCACAGTTTCCCTTCCAGTTCTGGCTGCCCCACGCCATGGCAGCGCCCACACCGGTGTCGGCCTATTTGCACTCGGCCACCATGGTCAAGGCCGGGGTGTTCCTGCTGGCACGCCTGTGGCCGGTACTTTCCGGTAGCGAGGAGTGGTTCTGGATCGTCGGCGGTGCCGGCGCCCTCACCCTGCTGCTCGGCGCTTTCGCCGCCATGTTCCAGAATGACCTCAAGGGCCTGCTGGCCTATTCGACCATCAGCCACCTGGGCCTGATTACCCTGCTGCTGGGCCTTAACAGCCCGCTGGCTGCCGTCGCCGCGGTATTCCACATTCTCAACCATGCCACCTTCAAGGCCTCGCTGTTCATGGCCGCCGGTATCATCGACCACGAGAGCGGCACCCGTGACATTCGCCGCCTCAGCGGCCTGATCCGCCTGGTGCCCTACACCGCGACCCTAGCCATGGTCGCCAGCGCTTCGATGGCCGGCGTGCCGCTGATGAACGGCTTCCTGTCGAAGGAAATGTTCTTCGCCGAAACGGTATTCATCAGCTCCACCGCCTGGGTCGAGGCCACGCTGCCGGTGATCGCCACCCTGGCCGGCACCTTCAGCGTGGCGTATGCCCTGCGCTTTACCGTCGATGTGTTCTTCGGGCCGACGGCCCAGGACCTGCCCCATACCCCGCACGAGCCGCCACGCTGGATGCGTGCTCCGGTGGAACTGCTGGTGCTCACGTGCCTGGTCGTGGGCATCTTCCCCACACAGTCGGTCGGCCCCCTGTTGGCCGCTGCGGCCCTGCCGGTGGTTGGCGGCACCCTGCCGGAATACAGCCTGGCCATCTGGCATGGCTGGAACGCGCCGATGATCATGAGCCTGGTCGCCATGAGCGGCGGCATCGTCCTGTACCTGTTGCTGCGCAAACAACTGCGCCTGGGTCGCTTCCCCTACCCGCCCGTGATCGAGCGCTTCAATGGCAAGCGGCTGTTCGAGCACGGCCAGGTTCACCTGATGTTGCTGGCGCGTCGCATCGAACGCCTGTTCACCACCCGGCGGCTGCAGTCGCAGCTGTTCATGCTGGTATTCGCCGCGTTCCTCGCGGGCCTCACGCCGATGCTCAATAGCGGCCTGAGCTGGGGTGATCGCCCGAAGATTCCGGGTTCCGGTGTATTCGTCGCCCTGTGGCTGATCGCCATTGCCTGCGCCATCGGCGCCGCCTACCAGGCCAAGTACCACCGCCTGGCGGCACTGATCATGGTCAGCGTCTGCGGCCTGATGACCTGCATCACCTTCGTCTGGTTCTCTGCGCCCGACCTGGCACTGACCCAGTTGGTGGTGGAAGTGGTCACCACCGTGCTGATCCTGCTCGGCCTGCGCTGGCTGCCACGGCGTATCGAAGGCGTGTCACCGCTGCCGGGTAGCCTGGAGCGCGCGCGCACGCGCCGCCTGCGCGACTTGCTGCTGGCCGTGCTGGTGGGTGGCGGCATGGCCGTGCTGTCGTACGCCATGCTGACCCGGCCGACGCCCAACGACATTTCCTCGTTCTATCTGAGCCGTGCGTTGCCTCAGGGCGGCGGCACCAATGTGGTCAATGTCATGCTGGTCGACTTCCGCGGCTTCGATACCCTCGGTGAAATCACCGTGTTGGTGGCTGTGGCGCTGACGGTGTTCGCCCTGCTACGGCGCTTCCGTCCTCCGAAAGAGAGCATGCAGCTGCCGGCGCAACAACGCCAGCTGGCGCCGGACGTAGTCACCGACCTGATCAACCCGCGGCATGCCACCGATACCGCGCTGGGCTTCATGATGGTGCCGGCAGCGCTGGTGCGCCTGCTGCTGCCGATCGCCTTGCTGGTGTCGATGTACCTGTTCATGCGCGGGCACAACCAGCCCGGTGGCGGGTTTGTCGCTGGCTTGGTCATGTCGGTGGCGTTCATCCTCCAGTACATGGTGGCCGGCACCCAGTGGGTCGAGGCGCAGATGAGCCTGCGGCCGCTGCGCTGGATGGGTACCGGGCTGCTGTGCGCGACCCTGACCGGCGTCGGCGCCATGCTGCTGGGTTACCCGTTCCTCACCACCCATACCGCCCACTTGCACCTGCCGTTGCTGGGTGATGTGCACGTGGCCAGCGCGCTGTTCTTCGATATTGGCGTATACACCGTCGTGGTCGGCTCGACCCTGCTGATCCTCACGGCCCTGGCGCACCAGTCGGTGCGCGCCTACCGCCCGGGCAACCCGGCAAAAACCAGCCAAGCAGGAGCCGCCTGATGGAAGAAGTGATTGCAGTCGCCATCGGCGTGCTGGCTGCCTCCGGGGTGTGGCTGATCCTGCGCCCGCGTACCTATCAGGTGATCATGGGCCTGTGTTTACTTTCTTACGGGGTCAACCTGTTCATCTTCAGCATGGGCAGCCTGTTCATCGGCAAGGAGCCAATCATCAAGGATGGCGTTACCCAGGACCTGTTGCATTACACCGACCCGCTGCCACAAGCACTGGTGCTCACCGCCATCGTCATCAGTTTCGCCATGACCGCGCTGTTCCTGGTGGTGCTGCTGGCCTCGCGCGGCCTGACCGGTACCGACCACGTGGATGGCCGGGAGCGTGACGAATGAGTGATCTGAGTCAACTGATTGTCGCCCCCATCCTGCTGCCGCTGATTACGGCGGCGATAATGTTGCTGCTGGGTGAAAAGCACAGGCACATCAAGGCCAGGCTGAACCTGCTGTCTACCTTCTCCGGCCTGGCAATCGCGGTCTGTCTGCTGCTGTGGGTGCGCACCCAGGGCCAGGCAGCGTCGATCGGCGTGTACCTGCCGGGCAACTGGCCGGCGCCATTCGGTATCGTGCTGGTGGTGGACCACCTGTCCGCGCTCTTGCTGACCCTGACCGGGGTCATCGGTTTCAGCGCGCTGCTATTTGCCCGTGCCCGCTGGGACGGTGCTGGGGCCAGCTTCCATGCGCTGTTCCAGATTCAGCTGATGGGGCTGTACGGCGCCTTCCTCACCGCCGACCTGTTCAACCTGTTCGTCTTCTTCGAAGTGCTGCTGGCCGCCTCCTATGGCCTGCTGCTGCATGGTTCGGGGCGTGCGCGGGTGCGCGCAGGCCTGCACTACATCGCTATCAACCTGTTTGCCTCGTCGCTGTTCCTGATCGGCGCAGCGATGCTGTATGGCGTGACCGGCACCCTGAACATGGCCGACCTGGCGCTGAAAGTTCCACTGGTACCGGAGGCCGACCGTGGCCTGCTGCATGCCGGCGCGGCAATCCTGGCCGTGGCCTTCCTGGTCAAGGCCGGTATCTGGCCGCTGAACTTCTGGCTGGTGCCAGCTTACGCGTCAGCCAGCGCGCCGGTGGCTGCACTGTTCGCCATCATGACCAAAGTCGGCCTGTACGCCGTGCTGCGCCTGTGGACGCTGCTGTTCTCCGGGCAGGCCGGGGCCTCGGCTCACTTCGGCGGCGAATGGCTGGTTTACGGCGGCCTCGTTACCCTGGCGGTGGCAGCGGTATCGATCCTGGCAGCTCAGCGCCTGGAGCGTATGGCGGCACTCAGTATCCTGGTTTCGGCCGGCACGCTGCTGGGTGCGGTGGGTTTTGCCCAGGCGGCCCTGACCGGCGCTGCGCTGTTCTACCTGGTCAACTCGACCCTTGCACTGTGCGCACTGTTCCTGCTCGCCGAACTGGTCGAACGCTCACGCTCGGCCAATGAAGCGCCGCTGGACGAAGAAGAAGACGCCATGCCGCCGCCACTGGAATCGCTGCTCCCGCCCAAGGGCATCAACCTCGACGATGAACAGCAGGTGGTAATCGGCCAGATCATCCCGTGGACCATGGCCTTCCTCGGCCTCAGCTTCATTGCCTGCGCACTACTGATCATCGGCATGCCGCCGCTGTCGGGCTTTGTCGGCAAGCTCAACCTGATCAGCGCGCTGTTCAATCCACTGGGCCTCGGCGTACCGGCCGAGCAGCCGCTGAGTGCCGCCGGCTGGGGCCTGGTAGCGTTGCTGATCCTGTCCGGCATGGCCTCGCTGATCGCCTTCGGCCGCGTCGGCATCCAGCGTTTCTGGAAGCCCGAAGAGCGCCCGTCACCGGTGCTGCGGCGCTATGAATGCCTGCCCATCGTCATCCTGCTCGGCTTGTGCCTCATCCTCAGCTTCAAGGCCGAGCCGTTGCTGCGCTACACCCAGGACACTGCCGCCAGCCTGCAGGCCCCCGATGCCTATATCAAAGCCGTGATGGCCGCCCAGCCGATTCCTGGCCCCACCTCGCGCGACGTACAGGTGCAGCCATGAACCGACTGTTCCCCGCTCCACTGTTATCGGTCTCGCTGTTTGGCCTGTGGCTGCTGCTGAACCTCTCGGTCAGCCCCGGCAACCTGCTGCTGGGCGCTGCACTTGGCATACTGGCGCCACTGTTGATGGCGCCCCTGCGCCCGCAGCATGCACACGTAAGGCGCCCCCTGGCCATCGCCCGCCTCATCTGCCGGGTCGGCATCGATGTGATCACCTCCAACCTGCTGGTGGCCCGTGGTGTGCTGCGGGCCGGCAAGCAGCCGCCACGCTCTGCGTTCGTTCACATACCATTGGCATTGCGTGACCCCCACGGCCTGGCAGCGCTGTCGATGATCACCACGGTGGTGCCTGGCACAGTCTGGTCCGAACTGGCACTGGACCGCAGTGTGCTGTTGCTGCATGTGTTTGAGCTGGACGATGAAGCGGCCTTCATACAGCACTTCAAGGACACTTACGAACGCCCGCTTATGGAGATTTTCCAATGACAGGCCTGCTCGCCAATGCCGTCCTCGCCAGCCTGTTCATCTTCGCCCTGGCCATGGGCCTGGCGCTGATCCGGCTGTTCCGTGGCCCGTCCGCCCAAGACCGTGTTCTGGCCCTGGACTACCTGTACATCCTGGCCATGCTCACCATGCTGGTGCTGGGTATCCGTTATGCCAGTGACACCTACTTCGAAGGTGCCCTGCTGATTGCACTGTTTGGTTTCGTCGGCTCGTTTGCCTTGGCCAAGTTTCTGCTGCGCGGTGAGGTGATCGAATGACTGAAGCCCTGGTACTGCCGTTCTGGCTGGAGCTGGTCACCGCCGCGCTATTGCTCACCGGCAGCCTGTTCGCCCTGGTCGGTGCTATAGGCCTGGTACGCCTGAAAGACTACTTCCAGCGCATGCACCCGCCAGCGCTGGCCTCGACCCTTGGTGCCTGGTGCGTTGCACTGGCCTCGATCATCTACTTTTCGTGGCTCAAGGGCACCCCTGTGCTCCACGCGTGGCTGATTCCGATCCTGCTGTCGATCACCGTGCCGATAACCACGCTGTTGCTGGCGCGGGCGGCGCTATTTCGCAAGCGCATGTCGAAAGAGCCGGTGCCTGAAGAGGTCAGCAGCGGCCGGGACCGTGGCAATTGAAGGTTTGCCGTCTCAACCTTGGCTGAGACGCTGCAACTCGCGCCGGACCATGGCGGCATACGGTGGCGGGCTGAGGCGATAGAGCTCAGCCGCCACCCAAGTCAACCAGGCGCCTTGCAGCTTCTCACGCCCGGCCAGCAAACGTTCTGCCTCAGCTACGGCATCTGCCTGGTGCTGCCGATGAAACTCGGCCCGCGAGGCTGGTGAGTCGTGACTGTCGGTCATTCACTGGCCTTGAAGGTGGTCAGTTCACCCTTGCGCCATTTGGCGACTTTGCCAGTCACTGCTTTAAGCAACTTGCCCAGGCCTTCCTGCACTTGCTGCTGCGCGGCGAATACCAGCATCACGCCATGGCCTTCACGAAATACGATGCCCTCGCCTTCCGGCACAGAAACGAAGGCGTAATCACCCACGCCATACACATTCAACTTGATGTCGCGAAAGCGCATTTCCAGCTTGCCACCTTCGCGGCTGGGCAATACGGCAGCACGAAAGTGGTCGCCGACTTTCAGTTCAAGGCGCTGCTTGTCATCGACTACCAGTGCACTCTCGGTGTCGATTTCGGCCATGTACAGGCCTTCGGGACTCTGTTCGGTGACATAGATGAAGCGGCCCTGAAACAGTTGGGCCAATTTACCGCGCAAGTCGCCCAGGGCGAACAACGCATGTGTATCAAGTGTGCTGACTGCCAATGAAGTAATCCTCAACCGGTTACAACCCGCCCTCACCCAAGCTCGGGGAGGCACGGCCATTTCTTATCGATAGGCAAAAAGAGTAATAAAGCGATATGCGAAATGTCTGTGCTCGCTGACGATGCAGCGCGCAGGAATCTTTACTCTGGTTTGCCAGAATCGCCTTCAACCGAAGGCGTTTGGCTCATTCCCGGCTTGGGAAGCGTGATGCCTGAAATCACTCGCCAGAAAACGCAACCAATGGCGTGAGCCTGCTAGAAGACAAGCCCTGGCATCCATGTGCGCATTACTGTAGGACAAATATGCCCGAAAACACCGAAACCCGTCGAGAGGCAATAAACATTTTCAGGCAGCCAGCCCTTTCTTCAGCTGCTGCTGCCAGGCAGCCTGGCACTCAAGCGCTTCTTCGCGCGTGGCGAAGGCGGTGCCGCGACGCTCGCCATTGACCAGCACAACCCAGCAAATACGCTTGCCCAGCGCCTGCAAGGTGGCCGGCACACCTGACCCTATCATCACAGCCACATCGACTCGGCTATTCATCATTCCCTCCGGAACTTAATTAGCACCCTAACGATAAAGCCATGATACGCCTGACAGTGGTGCGGAAACAGCGCATTGCGGTACAGCAGTGTTTCGTAAGGCGCAACAAAAACGGTCTCGTCGAGAAACGCAAAAAGCCCCAGGGATAGCTCCGAGGGGCTTGGCACCACGCGCGGTTTTATACCTGGCGCTGGTGGCGGTCGAGCTGCTCGTGGCGCTCCTGAGCTTCGATGCAGTACTTGGTGGTCGGGCTGATCAGCAAGCGCTTCAGGCCGATAGGCTCACCACTGTCATCGCACCAGCCGAAGCTTTCGTCGGCAATACGGTCCAGGGCCATTTCAAGCTGTGGCAGCAGGCGCTGGTCGCGGTCGATGGCATTTACCAGCCAGCTACGTTCTTCTTCGACCGAAGCCACGTCGGCAGGGTCTGACGGAGTGTCCAGGCCTTCGATGGTGGTGCGGCTGAGTTCGATGCGTTCATGGGTTTCGACTTTCATCGCCTGCAGCAGCTCAGTAAAGAAGGCAAGCTGGTCGGCGTTCATGTAGTCATCGGCCGACATGGCCAGCAACTGTTCCTTGGTCATCGATTTCTCTATGAAAAAATGTGCATTTGGGCGATTCATGTGCCGTCGATGCCTATGCATCGCCAGCGGAATTCTTCAAGCGCCAACCGGCACTCTTTTACAGGGGGCGGCAGTCTAAGGCGCCACGCCGCGTGGAGCAACTGCAAATGGGTGCGAATTTGCTTCCACTGCTCACAATCCGCCGGTCGGCACCCCAGCTCAGCTGAAGGGCCAGTAGTAAACTGTGATTCTGGCAGTGCCCATCCGCCTGCTGTTGCTGTTGCTGTTGCTGTTGCTGTTGCCGTTGCCGTTGCCGTTGCCGTTGCCG
>NZ_JBAMDI010000183.1:0-17617 GCF_036961695.1 Pseudomonas sp. CGJS7
TGTGTAGGAGCGGGTTCACCCGCGAAGAGGCCATGACAGGTACAGCAAACTCAGCTGGCAGGCACAGGTTCCGCAACGACAGTGGACGCATGCACCGGCAGCAGCGGGTTGCGCAGCCAGCGCTCCACCAGCGGCCACACCTGCACCTGCGCGGCCTTGCTCACCAGCATGTCGACATGCCCATAGGCCTCGAAACCTTCTTCACGCCCCAGCCGCAGGAACTGCTTGCGCTCGCCGCCCAACTGCTCGAACAGCTTGCGACAGGCCCACACCGGGTCCTGGAAGTCCCCGGCACCGGCCACCGCCAGCAGCGGTACATCCACTTCAGCCAGCCCTGCCCACCAATCGTGCTTCTTGTCGCCAAAGCGCCCGAACAGGCCGTGCCAGCGCATGCTCTCCAGGGCGAGGCCTATCGGCTCGTCTTCAGGCCCACGCTTGAAACGTGGCCCGGATATCTGCCCCCAACGCTTGAGCACCAGCTTCGCGCCCCAAGCCAGCGGCGGCACTTTCAACGGCCAATAGACACGGCTGATCTGGGTACCGAACAGCGCCACGCTGGCGATTTGCCCGGGCTCCAGGAAGCCGCCACCCAGTGCTGCCGCCAATGTCGTACCACCCAGCGAATGGCCCACCCAGTGCGGCGCCTGGCCCGACTGCTCGCGCACGAACGCGTTGATCAACGGCAGGTCATCACGGGCGTAGGCGGCAACGCTGTTGTGTTTCCAGTCATGGTTACGCGGCGACAGGCCGTGGCCTCGCATTTCCGGGATCCAGACATCGAAACCGGCGCGCGCAAGGTAGGCACCCAGGCCAACCCCTTTGGGCGAATACCAGAAGCGCCGATTGGAAAAACTGCCGTGCAGGAGAATGACCGGCACGCCTTGGGCCTGAACCTGGTCGGCCAGCCCCAGACGGGTGATGGCGAGCTCGACGCTGGGGTCCGGGCCATTACCGGCCTTGATCCGATACACGTCTTCGCTGAGATCGCCGCGGCGCTCGGCACTGAGCAGGGCCACGGGGAATAAAGTGCTGCTGCTTTGCATAAGGTTGCTTGGTGCACAAAAAAGGGCGGGGTCCATTGCTGGAGCTCGCCCTGGAAAAAACCAGGCAGGAGGGCGCCAGACGCCCCCCCGCGTTTACTGCATCAGGCCGCGCCTTGGCCTTCGGCCAGGAAGAACCAGGTCTCGAGTACCGAGTCCGGGTTCAGCGACACGCTTTCGATGCCCTGCTCCATCAGCCACTTGGCCAGGTCCGGGTGGTCCGATGGGCCTTGGCCGCAGATGCCGATGTACTTGCCAGCCTTGTTGCAGGCGGCAATGGCGTTGGCCAGCAGCTTCTTCACCGCAGGGTTACGCTCGTCGAACAGGTGGGCAATGATGCCCGAGTCACGGTCCAGGCCCAGGGTCAGCTGGGTCAGGTCGTTGGAGCCGATCGAGAAGCCGTCGAAGTATTCCAGGAACTCTTCGGCGAGGATGGCGTTGGACGGCAGTTCGCACATCATGATCACGCGCAGGCCATTGTCGCCGCGGGCCAGGCCGTTTTCGGCGAGCAGGTCGACGACCTGGCTGGCTTCGCCCAAGGTACGCACGAACGGCACCATGATCTCGACGTTGGTCAGGCCCATCTCGTTGCGCACACGCTTCAGTGCACGGCACTCGAGCTCGAAGCAGTCACGGAACGATTCACTGATGTAACGCGAAGCACCGCGGAAGCCCAGCATCGGGTTTTCTTCTTCCGGCTCGTACAGCTTGCCACCGATCAGGTTGGCGTACTCGTTGGACTTGAAGTCCGACAGGCGCACGATGACCTTTTTCGGGTAGAAGGCCGCCGCCAGGGTGCTGATGCCTTCCACCAGCTTCTCGACGTAGAAGCCGACCGGGTCGTTGTAGCCGGCGATGCGCTTGTCGACGCTTTCTTTCAGGTCGGCAGGCAGGCCCGCATAGTTCAGCAGCGCCTTGGGGTGCACGCCGATCATGCGGTTGATGATGAACTCCAGGCGTGCCAGACCGACACCGGCGTTGGGCAGCTGGGCGAAGTCGAAGGCGCGGTCCGGGTTGCCGACGTTCATCATGATCTTGAACGGCAGTTCCGGCATGGCATCGACCGAGTTCTGCTTGATGTCGAAGCCCAGCTCACCTTCGAAGATGAAGCCAGTATCGCCTTCGGCACAGGAAACGGTCACGCCCTGGCCATCTTTCAGTACCTGAGTAGCGTTGCCGCAACCGACTACCGCCGGGATACCCAGCTCACGGGCGATGATCGCCGCGTGGCAGGTACGGCCACCGCGGTTGGTGACGATGGCACTGGCGCGCTTCATCACCGGTTCCCAGTCAGGGTCGGTCATGTCGGAGACCAGCACGTCGCCCGGCTGGACCTTGTCCATTTCCGATACGTCGTTGATGACGCGAACCTTGCCGGCGCCGATACGCTGGCCAATGGCACGGCCTTCGACCAGCACGGTGCCTTTCTCTTTGAGCAGGTAGCGTTCCATGACGTTGGCGCTGGAACGGCTCTTCACCGTTTCCGGGCGGGCCTGGACGATGTACAGCTTGCCGTCGTCACCGTCCTTGGCCCACTCGATGTCCATCGGGCGCTGGTAGTGCTGCTCGATGATCATGGCCTGCTTGGCCAGCTCGCTGACCTCGGCATCGGTCAGGCAGAAGCGTGCGCGCTCGGCGCGGTCGACTTCGACGGTCTTGACCGAACGGCCGGCCTTGGCTTCGTCGCCATAGACCATCTTGATCGCCTTGCTGCCCAGGTTGCGGCGCAGGATGGCCGGGCGGCCGGCCTGCAGTGTGTTCTTGTGCACGTAGAATTCGTCAGGGTTGACCGCACCCTGTACGACGGTTTCGCCCAGGCCATAGGCGCCAGTGATGAATACCACGTCGCGGAAGCCCGACTCGGTGTCGAGGGTGAACATCACCCCGGCAGTGCCGGTTTCCGAGCGGACCATGCGCTGCACACCGGCAGACAAGGCAACCAGCTTGTGATCGAAGCCCTGGTGCACGCGGTAGGCGATGGCGCGGTCGTTGAACAGCGAAGCGAACACTTCCTTGGCCGCGCGGATCACGTTATCGACGCCGCGAATGTTGAGGAAGGTTTCCTGCTGGCCGGCGAACGAGGCGTCCGGCAGGTCTTCAGCGGTAGCCGAGGAACGCACGGCAACGGCCATGTTGTCGTTGCCGGCGGCCATTTCGGCGAAGGCCGTACGGATTTCCGAATCCAGGCGTGGCGGGAATTCGGCTTCCATGACCCACTGGCGAATCTGCGCGCCGGTCTTGGTCAGGGCATTGATGTCGTCAACGTCCAGCGCGTCGAGCGCGGCGTGAATGCGGTCGTTCAGCCCACTCTGCTCGAGAAAGTCACGGTACGCCTGAGCCGTAGTGGCAAAGCCGCCCGGCACCGACACGCCGGCACCGGCGAGGTTACTGATCATCTCGCCCAGGGATGCGTTCTTGCCCCCCACATGCTCCACATCATGGACGCCGAGCTTATCGAGGGAAACTACGTACTCTACCAAGGTGATCTCTCCACTAACTGTGTTGGAAAAGCTCAAAAGGCGCCCGCCTGTCTTCTATGACTTGGCCGGGCGTTTGTGGCCTGTACCTGGAAAATAGGCGCTGCAAATGTGGCAGAATGTCGACAGCCGCATTCGGCAAACCGAACTTATCATATCCAAGAATCGCCATCAGCTTAAGGCCCAGATCGCAAATGAAACGAACCGCGTTCTTCATCTCCGACGGCACCGGTATCACTGCCGAAACCCTGGGCCAGAGTTTGCTCGCGCAATTCGAGAGCATTCCCTTCAACAAATTCACCCGCCCTTACATCGATTCGCCGGACAAAGCGCGGGTCATGGTCCAGCAAATCAACGCTGCGGCCGAGCGGGATGGGGTACGCCCGATCATCTTCGACACCATTGTCAACCAGGACATCCGCGAGATCCTGGCGACGTCGAATGGCTTCATGATCGACATCTTTTCTTCGTTTTTATCCCCACTTGAGCAGGAATTGATCGCCCATTCGTCGTATTCCGTGGGCAAATCTCACTCGATCGGCGGCAATTCCAACTACATGGAACGCATCGAGGCGGTGAATTTCGCCCTGGATAACGACGATGGTGCACGCACCCACTACTACGACAAAGCCGACCTGATTCTGGTTGGCGTGTCGCGTTGCGGCAAAACCCCAACCTGCCTGTACATGGCCATGCAGTTCGGCATCCGTGCCGCCAATTACCCGCTGACCGAGGACGACATGGAGCGCCTGCAGCTGCCGGCGGTGCTGAAAAAGCACCACAGCAAGCTGTTCGGCCTGACCATCGACCCCGACCGCCTCACCGCCATCCGCCACGAACGCAAGCCCAACAGCCGCTATTCCAGCTTTGCCCAGTGCGAATTCGAAGTGCGTGAAGTGGAAAGCCTGTTCCGCAGGGAGAACATTCCCAATATCAATTCCACGCATTTTTCGGTGGAAGAGATTTCCGCCAAGATTCTGGTCGAAAAAGGCGTGGAGAGGCGGTTCAAGTAACGCCCCCGCCCCCCCTGTAGGAGCGGGTTTACCCGCGAATACGGTGGCGGCAGCGACAGTGAACGGCGGGTGGAAATTGGCCAGCAGGGCCGGCCTCTTCGCGGGTGAACCCGCTCCTACACGACGGGCTGTGTCCAACCCCCGATGTGTGTCCACCACCAATCGGTGTAGGAGCGGGTTCACCCGCGAAAGGGCCACCCCAGGAATACAAAAAAGCCCCGGCATCACTGCCGGGGCTTTGTTTTACCTCACCACAAGGCTCAGGACGGCACCACCGCCGCCTGCCCGCTCATGGCCAGGTCGACCAGCTCGCGGTTGGCCACCGCGTACATCGCATAGTCAGTGCCCGTGGCATTGCGCAGGTCGTCGAGCATGGCGCGCCAGCGCTCCACCATTCCCCGATGCTGCTCTGACCACAACGCCACGCGGGCATCCATGTCTTCCGGTGCATCGACCATCTGCAGGACCGAAATGGTGATCGCCCGCTGCTGCAAGTCGATATCATCGCGGAATGCCTCGCGGGCCAGCGCCTGCCAGTTGTTTTCCACCGGCAGGTTGCTGATTTCCTGCAAGTACCAGGTCAGGTCCAGCGCGCTGCCCACGGCGAAGAATGCCTTGGCCACCTGCGCAGGCTCATGGCCAGTCACGTCGGCCGCTTCAATGATCGGCAGCAGGGTGTACAGGTGGCTGGTACCCGCCACCATACGCGCCAGCAACTCCGGCACACCGGCGTCGACAAAGCCCTGGTAGCGGACCATCCAGCGTTCGCGGGTAGGGCCTTCGAGCAGCTCATCCAGCTTCAGACCCAGCTGCGCGATCTTCGGCCCGAAGTGCGCGGTATCGCGCCCGGCGTCCTGTTCGTTACGGCGGCTTCGCAGGAACCAGCGGGTGGCACGGCGGCCCAGGCGCATCAGCTCGTCCATCAGGGTAAGCTGGATTTCCGCCGGCACCTGATAGTCCAGCGCCTCGATCTGGCGGAACCAGTGCGGCAGGTGGAAGATGTCGCGCACGATCACGTAAGCGCCGGCTACGTTGGCCGGGCTCATGCCGGTCGACTCCTTCAGGCGCTGGACGAAGGTGATACCCATGTTGTTGACCAGGTCGTTGGCGATCTGGGTGCTGACGATTTCGCGCTTCAGGCGGTGGCGGCGCATGGCCTCGGCGAACTTGCTGACCAGGGACGGCGGGAAAGCGGTGTCCATGTCACGGGTCAGGTAGTCGTCGTCCGGTACCAGCGACTTGAGCAGTTGCTCCTTGAGGTCGATCTTGCTGTACGAGATCAGCACCGACAGCTCGGCGCGGGTCAGGCCCTGGCCGGCAGCAAGGCGTTCGGCCAACTGCTCTTCGGACGGCAGGAATTCGATGGCACGGTCCAGCTTGCCCCGCGCCTCGAGATCGGCCATCAGGCGCTTGTACTCGGCAATCCGCTCGCGGGCGCGGCGGGCGGCCAGCGACAGCGCCTGGGTCTGCTTGTAGTTGTTGCCCAGCACCAGGCTGGCCACTTCGTCGGTCATGCTGCCCAGCAGCTGGTTGCGCTGCTTCTCGGTCATGTCGCCACCCTGCACCACTTCGTTGAGCAGGATCTTGATGTTGACCTCGTGGTCGGAGCAGTCCACGCCGCCGGCGTTGTCGATGAAGTCGGTGTTGGTGGCGCCGCCGTTCAGGCCGAACTCGACGCGGCCGAGCTGGGTCATGCCCAGGTTGCCGCCCTCGCCCACTACCTTGCAGCGCAGTTCGTTACCGTTGACCCGTAGCGCATCGTTGGCCTTGTCGCCGACATCGGCGTGGCTTTCAGTGCTGGCCTTCACGTAGGTACCGATACCGCCGTTCCACAGCAAGTCCACCGGGGCCTTGAGCAGCGCGTTAAGCAGCTCGGTCGGGGTCAGGCGGTCGGCTTCGATGGCGAAGCGCTCTTTCATCTGCGGGCTGATGGCGATGCTCTTGGCACTGCGCGGGAAGATCCCGCCGCCTTCGGACATGATGCTAGTGTCGTAGTCGCTCCAGGCCGAACGCGGCAGGTCGAACAGGCGCTTGCGCTCGGCAAAGCTGGTGGCAGGGTCGGGGTTGGGGTCGATGAAGATATGCAGGTGGTTGAACGCGGCCACCAGTTGCAGCTTGTCGGACATCAGCAGGCCATTGCCGAACACGTCACCGGCCATATCGCCCACACCAATGACGGTGATCGGGTCTTCCTGCACGTTGATGCCACGCTCGCGGAAGTGACGCTGCACGCCCACCCAGGCGCCGCGCGCGGTAATGCCCATCTTCTTGTGGTCGTAACCGGCCGAGCCGCCCGAGGCAAAGGCATCGCCAAGCCAGAAGCCGTAGTCGATGGCAATGCCGTTGGCGATGTCGGAGAAGGTCGCGGTGCCTTTGTCGGCCGCTACCACCAGGTACGGGTCGTCATCGTCATGGCGCACCACGTTGGCCGGCGGCACCACGCCACCGTCCTTGAGGTTGTCGGTGATGTCGAGCAGGCCGGAAATGAAGATGCGGTAGCACGCCACGCCTTCGGCGGCGATCTCGTCACGGCTGCCGCCCAGCGGCAGGCGACGCGGCAGGAAACCACCCTTGGCGCCGACCGGCACGATGACCGAGTTCTTCACCTGCTGGGCTTTCACCAGCCCCAGCACTTCAGTACGGAAGTCCTCTTCGCGGTCGGACCAGCGCAGGCCACCACGGGCAACGTTGCCAAAGCGCAGGTGCACGCCCTCGACCCGTGGCGAATAGACGAATATCTCGAACTTTGGCACCGGTTTGGGCAGTTCGGGGATCAGCTTGGGGTTGAACTTGAAGCTGAAGTACGACTTGTTCTGGCCGTTTGCGTCGGGCTGGTAGAAGTTGGTACGCAGTGTGGCCTTGATCAGGTCCAGGTAGCGCCGCAGGATGCGGTCTTCGTTGAGCACTTGCACGTCGTCCAGCGCAGTCAGAATGGCCTGTTCCAGGCGCTGCTGCTTGTCGTCAAGGTCGTCCTGGGTGAGCTTGCGCGCCAGGTAGAAGCGGGTCTTGAACAACCGGGTCAGCTCGCGAGCGATGTCGGTGTGGTTGTTCAGGGTGCTGGCGATGTAGCCCAGATCGAAGCCCAGACGGATCTGTTTCAGGTAACGGGCGTAGGCACGCAGCAAGGCCACGTCGCGCCACGGCAGGCCGGCGGTGAGCACCAGGCGGTTGAAGGCGTCGTTCTCGGCGTCACCCCGGACGATGTGGATGAAAGCGTCCTGCAGGGTATCGTTGAGCTGCTGGATATCCAGGCTCAGGCCTTCGCTGTAGGTGAAGGCGAAGTCGTGGATCCAGTATTCGCGGCCATTGGCATGGCGCAGGCGATACGGGAACTCGCCGAGCACGCGCAGGCCGAGGTTTTCCAGAATCGGCAGCACGTCGGACAGCGCCAGCGGGGTGTCGGCGTGGTACAGCTTGCAGTGCAGGATGCGCTCGCCCACCTGAGTCAACGGCTGGTAGAAGCTCATGGCCAGCGGCTTGCTTTCCGACAGGTTCAGCACATGCTGCAGGTCGACCACCGCCGAGTGCGCGGCGAAGCGTTCGCGGTAACCGGCCGGGAAGCCTTTGGGGAAATCGGCGAGGATGTTGGTGCCCTGGGCTTCGCCGAAGTTCTCCACCACCAGTGCCGAGTAGTCGTCATGCCACGAGCGGCAGGCCTGGATGACTTCGCGTTCCAGCTGCTGCGGGTCGATGTCGATACGGTTCTTGGGGTCGACCCGCAGGATCAGTTGCACACGGGCCAGTACCGATTCGGAGAAGAAGGTCCAGAACTCGCAGTCGCTGGCCTTCAGGCGCTCCATCAGCACCTGCTGGATCTTCTGCCGCACTTCGGTGGAATAGATTTCCCGCGGGACGTAGGCCAGGCAGTAGCAGAAGCGGCCGTACGGGTCTTTACGCAGGAACACGCGGATCTTGTTGCGCTCCTGGATCTGCACGATTGCCATGACCGTGCTGAACAACTCGTCGATCGGCGTCTGGAACAGGTCGTCGCGCGGCAGCACTTCCAGCACCTGGGCCAGTTCCTTGCCCAGGTGGGCCTTGGGATCAAAGCCCGAACGGCGCTCGACTTCGGCCACCTTCACGCGGATGTACGGAATGGCATGCACGCTTTCGCCATACACCGACGAGGTGTACAGCCCCATGAAGCGGTGCTCCTTGATGACCTTGCCGTCGGCGTCCAGCTGGCGGATCGACACGTAGTCCGGGTAGGCCGGGCGGTGCACGCGGCTGGGCAGCGCGGCCTTGGCGAACGAAAGCAGCAGCGGCTCGTTGAGGTAGGCCACAGCGTAGTCTTCGATGCGCAGCTCTTCTGCCGTCAAGCCCACGCGCAGGCGGCGCGGCAGGCCGAGGAACGACTGCTCGTCGTAGACCATCTGGCCGCCATCGGCGCCGCCCTTGACGGTGAATTCTTCATAGCCCAGAAAGGTGAAGTGGTTATCCAGCAGCCATTCGAGGAAGGCCTTGACTTCGCCCTTCTCGTTTTGGGCGGGGCCGAAGGCGGTTTGCTCCACCTGCGCTACCACTTCACGCAGCTTGGCCTTCATCGGTTCGAAGTCGGCCACCACCACCCGTACCTCGGCCAGCACCTGCTCGATCTCGCGGGTCAGCACCGTCAGCTCGGCGGCATTGGCGCAGCGGTCGATCTCCAGGTACATCAATGACTCGTAGCGCACGCCCTCGCCCTGGGTTCCCTTGGGCAGCAGCTCCAACAGCTCGCCCTTGGCGCCACGGCGCACACTGAGCACGGTGGTTTGCAGGGTGTGGATGCTGTAGCCACGGCGGTTGAGCTCGGTGCGCACCGAGTCGACCAGGAACGGCAAGTCATGGTGCAACACTTCGACCACGGTATGGGTCGACTGCCAGCCATTGCGTTCGTAATCAGGGTTGTACACCCGCACTTGCGGGTATTCGGGGTCGAAACGCTCGATGATGCGCCAGGCTGACAGGGTGCAGCCGGCCAGGTCGGAAAGCCTGCGCTGGGTGAGTTCGTCCAGAGAGATGATGCCGAAGAACTGCTCGGCGAACAGCGCCACTTGTGGCAGGGACTGCTCGCTGATGTGCTGCGCCAGGGCCGCTTGCAGTTGGTGCTGGAAGTCGGCTTTGCTGGCTGCGGTGAAGAACGCCATCTGTGGTACTCCGCTTGGGCTTTGTAATAATTGAAGCGTCGCTGCGTGCGCCGTGTACGGATCAACGATAGCCAACCCGTGGCATGACGGACGGTAAAAACCAGACGTTGAACGTGCGCAGGCACGCCCAGGGCTCGCCGAAGCTTAACGACTGATCGGTCATCTACGCTTGCAGCGCTGCGACAATTTCGGTCAAGGGGCGGT
The DNA here is from genome assembly GCF_036961695.1 of Pseudomonas sp. CGJS7. NCBI lineage: Bacteria > Pseudomonadati > Pseudomonadota > Gammaproteobacteria > Pseudomonadales > Pseudomonadaceae > Pseudomonas > Pseudomonas sp. CGJS7. Next base: position 9,861 of record NZ_JBAMDI010000183.1, read on the forward strand.
AACTTTACGTTTATGCCTGTACGCAAGACTGTCAGAATTCCCTTCCGTTTCCTTTGACCCGAGCCTGCTCATGCAAATCAACACCGCCCTGCTGTTCGCCACCCCTTGCGATGACGAGGAAGACAACATGGCGACCCTGTGCTGCCACAGCGACAAGGGTCAGATGTTCCTGCTTACCCGTTACCCGGACGAGGACACCGTCGACCTGACGCTGGATGACGAGCCGTCGACGCTGGATGGCCTTAAAGTGACCCTGAGCGCCAAGCGCCTGCTGATCGAAGTGGCGGCCGGCGACCGGGACGCGCTGAAGGGGGATGAAGTACTGGAAATCAACCTGACCAGCGATTTGAGTGACATGGATGAAGTGAAGGAAACCCTGGAGAACATCCTGGCCGGTACTGGAACCTTGGTCTGCGAGCTTTGAACCCTGCCCCTGCCTAGTGGGAGCGCGGTCCCTGTGGGAGCAACTGTCTTGCTCAATTTCTAAAAGCTGGCGCGATCCCTGTGTGCGGCCTTGCGTCGCGAAAGGGCCGCGCAGCGGCCCCAGGATCTCGACATCATGCATAGATTGCTGGGGCCGCTTTGCGGCCCTATCGCGACACAAGGCCGCCCCCACAATGATCAGGCCAGCGCCTGCTGCATCTCTTTGGCCTGCACCCGCAACGCCTCGCAAAACGGCTCCACCGCTGCCGATGCTGGCCGATGGTCCGGGCGTATCAGCATTACCTGATAGGGCACCGAAACCCGTAACCTGCGGATCGGCAACCCGCCTTGCGCCGCCTCCAGCCCGCTCAGCGGGTTGATGATCGCCACCCCCAGGCCTTGCCTGACCATGGCGCACACCGAAGCGGCACTGGTGGTCTCGATGACCGTGCGGCGGTTAACCCCGGCTGCACGAAAGTGCTGATCCAGACGCTGGCGGTAGGTATCCAGGCTGGCCAGGTTGATGAAATCGACCTCATGGAAATCACTCAGCTCCAGTTCAGCCTTCACCTGCAGCGGGTGATGCTCGGGCAACACGCACACCATGTTGGCACTGAACAGCAATTCACCATACGCGCCACGCGGTATCTGTTCGACTTCAGTCAGGCCAAGGTCATGCTGCTGGGCAACCAGTGACTCCTCCAGCAAAGGCGACTCCTGCGCCAGAATGCTCACGCTCACGCCGCTGTGCTGCTGGTGAAAGCGCTGGCAAGCCTTGGGCAACAAGGTTTGCGAGAACAGCGGCAGGCAGGTGATGGCCAGCCGGCCCTGCTCGAAGTTGCGGATGGCCTGGGCAAAGCGATCGATCCGCTCCAGCCCGACGTAGGCCCGCTCGACCTCTTCGATCAACAGCAGCGCCTGGGCCGTCGCCACCAGGCGCCCGCCCTCGCGCTCGAACAGGTTCAGGCCAGTCACCTGCTCCAGCCGCGCCAGTTCGCGGCTGACGGTCGGCTGCGAGGTGAACAGCAGGCGCGCCGCCCCCGTGACACTGCCAGCGGCCATGATGGCGCGGAACACTTCGATGTGGCGGACGGACAGTTTCACGGCAGCACCCGGTGAGTCGACAATTGGTATATCAGATATGAATGACCAGCAGAAAAATAGCTATTTTTCTGAATTCCCGCTTTGATTCATCCTCGTGGCCTTCCTAATACGAGTAGCGCCACCATGACCGCACCCTTCACCCTTCTGGCCGAGGCGGTTCGCCAGCACGGCTCGCCGCTTTGGGCGTACGACGCCAGCACCATCGCCGAGCGTGTCGAGCAGTTGAACGTATTCGACACCGTGCGCTTCGCCCAGAAAGCCAACCCGAACTTGCATGTGCTGCGCCTGATGCGCGCCCATGGCCTGGTGCTGGACGCCGTGTCGCTGGGTGAAATGGAGCGGGCCTTCGCTGCGGGTGCGAGCGTGGACGGTGACCCTGCCGGCGTGGTGCTGACCTGCGACGCGCTGGACCGGCCAACCCTGGAGCGAGTGGTGGCAGAGAAGATCGAAGTCAACGCCGGCTCCATCGACATGCTGCGCCAACTGGGTGAGCGCTCGCCCGGCCACCGCGTGTGGATCCGCATCAACCCGGGCTTCGGCCATGGCCACAGCCGCAAGACCAATACCGGCGGCGAAAACAGCAAGCATGGCATCTGGCACGAAGAGCTGGACGAGGCGCTGGCGTGCATCAAGGCCCATGGCCTGCACCTGGTGGGCGTGCACATGCACATTGGTTCCGGGGTGGACTACCAGCACCTGGAACAGGTGGCCCGCTCGATGATCGAGCTGATCGGCCGCTTGGGCGTGGACATCGAGGCGTTCTCCATCGGCGGCGGGCTTTCCACCCCCTACCGCAGCACCGACAAACCGGTCGACCTGCAGCGTTATGCGCAGACCTGGGCGGTGGCGCGCAAGGAGATCGAAGCGATACTCGGCCACCCGGTGCGCATGGAGATCGAACCCGGGCGCTTCCTGGTGGCGGAGTCGGGCTATCTGGTGGCCGAAGTCCGTGCCGTGAAACAGGTGGGGCGCAATACCTTCGTCATGATCGACGCCGGCTTCAACGACCTGATGCGCCCGGCGATGTACGGCGCCTACCACGGCATGACCCTGCTCGATGCCGATGGCCAGGCAGTAGATCGTCCGCGCCAGCCGACCGTGGTGGCCGGGCCATTGTGTGAATCGGGTGACGTGTTCACCCAGGATGACCAGGCACTGACCCCGCAGGACCTGCCTCAGGCACAGGTGGGCGACCTGCTGGTGATCCACGATGCCGGGGCCTATGGCGCATCGATGTCGTCGAACTACAACAGCCGGCCGCTGCTGCCGGAGTTCCTGATCGAGAACGGTGCCCTGCGGATGATCCGCCGGCGCCAGACGGTGCAGGACCTGCTGAGCCTGGAGGCCGGGTTCTAACCACTGCCCTGCAAGCCTGCACGACTCTTTGTGGGAGCGGCCTTGCGTCGCGATAGGGCTGCACAGCAGCCCCACAAATGTAGCCGCGATGCCGAAACCCGGGCCGCTTTGCGGCCCAATCGCGACGCAAGGCCGCTCCCACAGGGTGTGTGCTCGCGGTCCTTGCAATAAGCCCCGCCTCTCGCGACAATGCGATCAATTCCCATTAATATTGCGATCTTGACGCCATGGCAACGCTCGATCCCCAGGCCCTGCACCAGCTGTACAGCGAAAACAACAGCTGGCTGAAGGGCTGGCTGCGCGCCCGCCTGGGCAACGCCGCCGACGCTTCCGACCTGGCGCACGACACGTTCTTGCGGGTAATGACCGCGCGTAACCCGTTGCCGATCCGTGAGCCGCGCAGCTACCTCAGCGCTATCGCCCGCGCCCTTCTGATAGACAAAGCTCGCCGTCGCATCATCGAAAAAGCTTACCTGCAGGCGCTGGCCCTGCGTCCGGAACCGGTAGAGGTGTCGCCGGAGGTGCGCTTGTCCATCATAGAGATGCTGGTGGCCGTGGACAGCCTGCTCGACGAACTCGGCGCCAAGACCCGCGCCATCTTCCTTGCCGTTCAACTCGAAGGCCTGACCTACGGCGCTGCGGCCGAGCGCTTCGGCGTGTCGATCACCACCGTGAAGAATCACCTGATCAAGGCCATGACTCGCTGCCTGCTGGCAGTCGAAGGCTGACGCCCATGGATCTCAAGACACTCGAAGCCGCTGCCACCTGGTATGTTCAGCTCAACGACGGCGCCAATAGCGAGGCCCGCACCCAGGCCTGGCGACAGTGGCTGCAGGCCAGCCCCCTGCACGCAGCCGCCTGGGCGCGGGTAGAAAAGCTGCAGCAGCAATGGGCCATGGTGCCGCCGCAGGCGGCGCTGTCCGGCCTTGGCGCGGCCCAGGCGCAGCGGCGTGACGTGCTGAAAGTGCTGGGCCTGCTGATGGCCATGGGGGGCGGCAGCTGGCTGGCGGCCGAGCAGGTGCCCTATCGTGCCTTGCTGGCCCAGCACAGTACCCGCAGCAGCGAGCGCCGCGCCCTGCACCTGGAGGATGGTTCACAGCTGGAACTGAACGTGAATACCGCGCTGGATGTGCGCTACGCCACAAAGGTGAGGGCGATTCAGCTGTATCAGGGGGAAATTCTGGTGCGTCCGGTCAGCGATCGTCAGCAGCGCCCGTTTATCGTGCACACCGATGACGGCAGCGTACTGGCCCGCAGTACCGCGTTCAGCGTCCGCAAACTGGCGCAGCAGACCCGCGTGGGTGTGCTTGAGGCCAGCGTCGAAGTTCGCCCCCTGCGCCACCCTGATCGAGTGCTGCAACTGCACGCTGGCCAGCAAGTGAGTTTTGATCAGGATGTCGTCCTCGACGCCCATGCCCTCCCCGCCGATTCCACGGCCTGGTTGCAAGGCATGCTCAGCGTGAACGACTGGCGCCTTGGCGATTTCCTCGAAGAACTGGGGCGCTATCGTCCAGGTGTGCTGCGCTGTGCCTCGTCGATCCAGGCCATGAGCATTTCCGGTGCGTTCCGCATTGACGACACCGATATCGCCCTGGCCAACCTGCCGAAAACCTTGCCCGTGAAAGTGCGCTACTTAAGCCGCTACTGGGTGAGTGTGGAGCCCGCCTGAGCAACTGCGGAAAAACTTTCGCCGCAATCTTGCTGATTTCTATTCTCGTCCGTCCCTGACACAAGCCGCGACGACAGCGACTTTCTGCCATGACTCGGAAGGACCACGAAATGCCACACCTGCACCCTACCCCAGCAACCAAGCTCAGCCAGGCCGTCCGCCTGGTGCTGTTCGGCATGTCCCTGGCCAGCGCGCCCGGCCTGTTGCTGATGCCTGCCCAGGCAATGGCCCAAAGCCAGGCCACCTACCATGTCCCCGCTGGCTCACTGGGCAACGCCATCACCCAGTTTGGCGTACAGGCGGGTGTGACCATTTCGTTCGACACCGCACAGACGCGCAACCTCGACAGCGCGGGCCTGGAAGGCAGCTTCAGTGTCGAGGAAGGTCTGGCGCGGCTGCTGGGCAACAGTGGCCTGCAGGCGCAGCGTCAGGGTAATGGTGGCTATGTGCTGGTCGCTGCGCAAAACGGCTCGGCCATGGAACTGGCGCCGATGAACATCGACGCCAACCGCCTGGATGCGACCAGCGAAGGCACCCAGTCCTACGCCGCCCGTGCCATCACCATCGGCAAGGGCGTACACACGCTGAAAGAAACCCCGCAGTCGGTCACCGTGATGACCCGCAAGATGCTCGACGACCAGAACCTCAACACACTGGAGCAGGTACTGGACAAGACCCCGGGCATCACCGTGTATGACTCGCCCATGGGCGGCAAGTATTTCTATTCCCGTGGTTTCAACCTGGATGGCCAGTACCAGTACGACGGCGTGCCCTTGGACGTGGGCGGCAACTACGTGCAGGCCAACAGCTTTTCCAGCGACATGGCGTTCTATGACCGCGTCGAGGTGCTTAAAGGTGCGGCCGGCATGATGAAAGGCTCTGGCTCCTCCGCCGGGGGCGTCAACTTCGTGCGCAAACGGGGGCAGGAAAAAGCCGCCACCACCGTCACCCTATCAGCCGGCAGCTGGGACAACTACCGCGGGCAAGTGGACGTGGGCGGCCCGCTGAACGCGTCGGGCACCGTGCGGGGGCGCGCCGTGGCGACGCTGCAGGACCGCCAGTACTTCTATGACACGGCCAAGCGCCAGGACCAGATACTGTACGGCGCCATCGACTGGGACGTCACGGCCGACACCACCGTGGGCGCTGGCCTGGCTTACGAGGATGTCGATGCCACCCCTTGCTACGCCGGCCTGCCACGCTACGCCGATGGCAGTGACCTGAAGCTGTCGCGCTCCACCTGCCTGGGGGCCAGCTGGAACGACATGCAAAGCCAGCGTATTACCGGCTTTGCCGACCTCAAGCACCGCTTCAACGATGACTGGACCCTGAACTTCGCCTCGATCTACACCCACAACACCCAGGACATCGAATACGCTTATTCCGAAGGCACGGTACCCGTCGGCGCCAGCACCGCCAGCATGAACGTCCGGGCCGGCCGTTTCGACTACGACCAGGACGACTACGGCTTCGATAGCTATGTCGATGGCAAGTTCGAGGCGTTCGGCCTGCAGCATGAGCTGATCATGGGTGTCAACGCCAGCCGACAGAAAACCCATGATTACTTCGCGCTGATGCTGCTGGACGGCAAGCAGGACCCGTTCAACCCATCCGCGAACTTCACACACCCGTCCAAGGCCGATTACCTGGTCAACCCGAGCCGCGGTGGCAGTGTGCCAACCGATACCACTACCACCCAGTACGGCACTTACGCCAACCTGCGCCTGAAACTGGCAGAGCCACTGACCTTGGTGCTGGGCGCGCGGGTCAGCTGGTACCGTAACAAGAGCGACTCCTATACCCAGTTCTACGATTACTGGGTGCATAATCGCAGCCAGGAAAACGGTCAGGTCACGCCGTTTGCCGCCGTGCTGTACGACCTGAACGAGCAGTGGACCGCCTATGCCAGCTACGCCGACATCTTCCAGCCACAAAGCGACAAGGTGAATGCCGAGCGGCAGGCGTTACAGCCAAAGACCGGCGCCAACTATGAAGTCGGCATCAAGGGCGAGCTGCTCGACGGCGCGTTGAACACCTCCTTCAACCTGTTCCGCACTGTCGAGAATCACCGCGCAGAAACGGACTACGTCGATACCTGCCCCTCAGGCGACGGGTATTGCTACAACGACAGCGGCAAGGTACGCGCACAGGGGTTCGAAGCCGAGATCAGCGGCTCGCCGATCGAGCGGTTGCAGCTGTTGGCGGGCTACACCTACACCCAGACGAAGTACCTGAGTACCATCGAAGACACTGACCCGACCGAACTGACCTTCACCTCCAGCTTCATCCCACGGCACATGCTCAAGGTATGGGGTGACTACCAGCTGGGCGGTGCTCTGGAGCGCTGGACCCTCGGCGCAGGCCTGAACAGCCAGAGCGAGAACTTCCGTACCACCGGCACTACCCGTGTCGAGCAGGCGGGCTACACCGTGTGGAACGGCCGTGTGCAGTACCGCCTCGACCCGAACTGGACTGTCGCGCTCAACGGCAACAACCTGTTCGACAAGAAGTACTACGCCACCATCGGCGCGCCGGCGTGGGGCAACTTCTATGGTGAACCGCGCAATTTCATGGTGACATTGCAAGGGGCGTTCTGAAGTACTTTCCGGGGAACGATCGGGCCGCTTTGCGGCCCTGTCTGGATGCGGACCGTATTTAAAATAGCGACCAGGGTGGCGCCTCCACCCAGTAACGATGGGCCTGCCCCGTGACAGCGGACGGGTTGACGTGAAAGGCGATGAAAACCCTGGTAACGTCAACGATACCGCTTAATCAGAAATTTCCTACGCACCTATCGGAAGCGCAACGCTCCTTTGAGAAGTGATTCCTCGCTAGTGTCCAGCCCTGGGTCGAATGCAACGCTTGCATGCATTTGATGATTATCCCTGCTCGCTGGAGCTATACATGGACTCGTTGAAAGAAACCCTCGAACTGTGCAGGCGCATCACCTCCGGCTACCGCCCGGCCCTGCGCAACAGCCCCGTCGCCGACTGTACCCGCCGCTTCGAACTGCTGCCCCTGCGCTACGCCGCCGTCGGCGGCAACCCGGCACAACGTGCCCGCCTGCCCAAATTGCCGGGCTATCTCAGCCCGTTCCAGGATGTCGGCGAGCTGACCCATTCCAGCTACGCCATCCGCCCTTTGCGCGAGGGCTTTCTCTACCTGCTGATCAAGCGCCATAGCGCACCGGCCTACGAATGGCACA
>NZ_JBAMDI010000184.1:0-17437 GCF_036961695.1 Pseudomonas sp. CGJS7
GCCGCCCGCACCGAGCACGCGGCCTTGTTCGCCTCGTTGCTGATCGAAGCCTTCGGCAACGCCAAGCGCTGCCAGATCCTGTTCTACGCCCAGAGCCACCCGGGCCTGAGCATCGGCGGCTTGTCGAGTCTGCTGGACTGCAGCGTATCGGTGGTTTCGCAATACGTGAGCCAGTTGGAGCGGCAAGGCTGGCTGCAGGTGCTGAGCGTGGGGCGGCGGCGCCTGGTCCGGGTCGCCGGGGCCGAACGTGCGCGGATCATCGGCGCGATGCGCGAGATGAGCGCGGATCTGCTCGCCGCCGACGGCGCCGCGGGCGACTGAACGCGGCGCCGTGCGCAAGCCGCGGCCGCGAACGGCCGCGGCCCGGCTTCATTTCTTCCGCACCGCCGCGGTCGGCGCGTCTTGCCGAACCGGTTCGTCGTCCAGGCAAGCCACGGTGAGGTCTTCGGTCATGTAGGCCGGAGCGCTCTCAATGTTGGTGCCGGCTTCGTCGGCGATCACCAAGGTTTTCGCGTAGACCGCCGTTTGCGGATCGACCGCCGCTTTGGCCGTGACCGTGTCCAGGCGCCGGGTCGCCAGCGGCGTTCCGCGCGCGACGGTTCCGGCCGGCGCGGCGACGGCGGGACTGAAGTGCACGGTCGCGCCGGGCTGCGCCTGCAGGGGCATGCCGTCCTCGCTCAGTCGGGCGATGGCGATGCTGTCGCAGCGCACCGTCCGGGCGCGGTCGACGCTGGCCGCCGGTTGGGCGTGTTTGGTGACGCGAGAAGGCAGGCCTGGGTTGGCCGGCGGCGCGGCGCTGGCCGAGCCGAACAAGACCAGGCCGGCGATGAGCAACGACAGCGATTGAGCGTTCATCGGGAGCTCCAGAGTCGATGGAAACCGCGCCGCTGCAGCGCGGGCGAGGCGGTTTCATGCTATCGGCGGCGCGCCGGCGCGGCGTGACTCGGCCCTGACGGCGTTGCCCGGTTCGGATCAAGCGCGCGCCACGGATCGGCGCAATTGTTCGAAGAATTTACGCGTCGGCGCGAATGCGCGGATGGCGCGTTTACGCGCCGCCGCCGCAAGCTGCGCTCCTGATCGAACCACAGGCAAGCCGCGTGAGCATCGTCATCGTCCAAGGCATCCATTCCGATTCGGCGCCGCTCGGCGCGGATTTCTACGCCGGCCTTTGCGCCCTCGCCGCGGCGGTGGGCCGGCGCCTGGAGATACGGCCGTGCGCGAGTCTGCGCGAGTTCGTCGCGCAACTGCGTTCGGCGCGCAGCGCCCGAGCCGAGTTCGTATTGCTCGACCCCGGCGAACTCGCCGCGCAGACCCTGGCCCGGCCCGAGGCCGTGCGCCGCGCCCTGGACCAATTGCCCGGCGCCTATATCGAAGTGCACGACCGCAGCGCGACCACCCTGGACGAACGCTTGCATGCGCACGCGCTGCCGATGGCGACCATCGTCATCAACGGCGATCTGGCCGCCAGTTACCGGATCGCGCTGGGCATCGCGTTGCGCCGGCTGGGACGGGCGTGACGCTCAGGCCGGACCGTCGGAGCGGGTTTCCCGATCCAGCCAGCGCTGCATCGCGTGACGGAATCGCGCCGCCTGCCGTTGCTTGTCGACATACTCCTGGTCCAGCGCGCGATACAGCGACCACACGATCAGCATCAGCAGCAACGCGAACGGCAACGCGGCGACGATGATCACGCCCTGCAGCGCATCCAGGCCGCCGGCCAGCAACAGCGCCACCGCGATCGCGGCCTGGATCGTGCCCCAGACGATGCGCCGCGACGGCGGCGGGTCGGCGCGCTCCTCGCTGGACATGCTCGCCAGCACCAGCGTGGCCGAGTCGGCCGAGGTGACGAAGAAGATCATCAGCAACGCCACCGCGGCCAGCGCCAACAGCCGGCCCCAGGGCAAGCTGTCGAGCAGGGCGAACAGCACCTGCTCGTAGCCGCGGCCGAGCGCGCCGGCCAGATCGACCCCGCCGAACATCTGCGCCCACAACGCGCTGCCGCCGAACGCGGCGAACCACAGGAAGCTCATCAGCGAGGGAATTAGCACCACCCCGAACACGAACTCGCGCACCCGCCGTCCGCGCGAGATGCGGGCGATGAAGCTGCCCACGAACGGCGCCCAGGCGATCCACCACGCCCAATAGAAAATGGTCCACTCGCCGACCCAGGGATCGCGCGAGAAAGGCGCCATGCGCAGGCTCATGTTCGGCAGTTGGTTGATGTAACCGCCCAGGGTGGTGGTGAAGGTCTCGAAGATGAAACTGGTCGGCCCGCACACCAGCACGAACGCCAGCAGCAACGCGGCCAGGGCCAGATTGAGATTGCTCAGCCACTTGATGCCGCGATGCAGGCCGGTCAGGGTCGAGCCCATGTACAGCACGAACGCCACCGCGACCACGCACAACTGCAGCGTCGGGGTGACCGTCGTGCCCGTGACTCGCGCGATGCCGGCGCTGATCTGCACCGTGCCGAAACCGAGCGTGGTGGCCACGCCGATCGCGGTGGCGACCACCGCGGCCACGTCGATCAAGCGGCCCGGCCAACGCCGGTGCCATGGCCCGATCAGCGGTTCGAGCAGATCGCTGATCTGGCCGCGGCCGTTGCGGTTGAACTGGAACCAGGCCATCGCCAAGCCGACCAGGGCGTACACCGCCCACGGATGCAAGCCCCAATGGAAGAACACGTAACGCATCGACGCGCGCGCGGCCGCCATGCTGCGCGCGTCCAGGCCTTCGGGCGGATGCAGGTAATGCGAGACCGGCTCGGCCGCGCCCCAGAACACCAGGCCGATGCCCATGCCGGCGGCGAACAGCATCGACAGCCAGCTCATGCGCGAGAACTCGGGTTCGGCGTCGTCGCCGCCGATGCGCAGATCGGCGAAGCGGCCGAGCGAGAGATACAGCAGGAACAGCAGCGAGGCCGAGACCACCAGCAGATACAGCCAGCCGGCCTTGGCCACGGTGAGCGCGAGCGCGTGCTGGATGGCGGCGTTGAACTCTTGCGGAATCATGACCCCGGCCGCGACCAGGGCGGCGAGCAGGGCGATGGACAGTCGGAAAACCATTAACTCTCCTGACGGGCGCGAACGCATCGCGCGAATGAAGCCGTTGCGCGCGATGCGCCGGCAGGGCGGACAGGCATAGCCCGGCGCATCCGCGCGATCGGCGCGGACGCATCGAAGGTCCGCTCGGGCGCGGACATCGGGCTGTCGAAGGCGGCCGCATCGCGAGCCATGGCCGTAGCGGTGACGGCGCAAGCGGACGCTGGGGTCCGGTGCGGAATGCGGAGCGGGCGGATTTTAGCAGCCGGCGCGACAACGGCTCTTCACATCGGCGGATTCGCACCGATGTGAAGCGCTGCAATGGCCTCGCAAGAGTCGTCGTCGGCGCTGCGCAAAGCACCGCGCCGCAAGGCTCTTAGGCGCAATTCGCGGTCGATGAGCGCAGCGTGCCGTCGGTGCCGCGATGCGAGCGCGGCAGTCTTAATGCATTAGCGCATCGCGAAAGCGCGGTGGCCGTTCAGTGCGTCAACGGAACCGTATTCGCGCGGCGCAAGGCCGCGGTTTCCCAACCGGCGACGATTACGAACACCAAGGTGGTCGCCGCGCCCAACCACAACGGCGAAAGGTGCAGCGGCGCGGCGGCCAACCCCAGCGCCGCCAGCAACAGCAAGCCCGCGCAATGCGAGACCGGCGGAAACCGGCGCGTGTTGGTGACCCATTTGAACAGCGCGCAGCCGAGCAGATACAAGGCCGGACCGCCGACGATGGCGGCGATGCCGGCGGGTTCGGCGTGATCGGGATGGACCAGCACCAACTCATCGGCGACCGCGCACACGATGATGCCGCCGACGATCAGCAGATGCAGATAGGTGTAGGCCAGCCGCGCCTGACGCGCGGTGTCGCCGCCGTGAACGATGCGGTGCTCGCCGCGCGCCGCGCCGCTGTCGAAGTAGATCCACCACATCGCCACGCTGCCGAGGAAGGCGGTGCAGAACGCGGCGATGGTGCTGGGGTTCCACTCCAGCTTGGCGAAGGTGGCGCCGGTGATCAGGATCGATTCGCCCAGCGCGATGATGATGAACAAACCGCAGCGCTCGGACAGATGGCCGCCTTCCACGTCCCAGTCCGCCAACGTCGACCGGCCCAGTCCGGGCACGCGGAAGAACGCCATCGGGCCGAGGTATTCGATCGCCACCGCGCCCAGCCACCACCACGCTCGCGCTTCGGGTTCGGCCAGACCGCCCGCGATCCACAGCGCGCCCGATGCGGTCAGCCACAGGGTGATGCGGACGAAGTTGCGGAAATTGCTCGGGCTGCGGCCGCCGCGCAGCGCCCACAGCATGAACAGGCTGCGCCCGATTTGCATCGCCGCGAACACCGCGGCGAAGGCCAGACCGCGTTCGGCGAAAGCGTCCGGCAACGAAGACGACAGCAGCAGGCCGCCGAGCATCAGCGCGAAGATCATCAGCCGCACCGGCACCTTTTCCGGATCGAGCCAATTGGTGACCCACGAGGTGTAGATCCACAGCCACCACACGCCCAGGAACAACAGTCCGGTGCGCAGCGCACCGGCCGGGGTGAGGTGTTCGAGCAGGGTGTGCGAGAGCTGGGTGACGGCGAACACGAACACCAGATCGAAGAACAGTTCGGCGTAGCCGACCTTGGCGTGGCCTTCGCGGTTGCGCAGCAGAGTGGGGCGGGATGGGGTCATGGCGGTGCGGACGTCGGAGAGTGCGGAATCGGGTGTGCGCGGCGGTCGGCGCCGGGATTGCGGCGCGGGTCAGCCGTTGCGGCGTTTGGCCAGCCGCCACCACAGCAGATCGGCGACCACCGCCGGGCCGGCGAACACGCCCAGGAAGATCGGAAACTCCTCGGTCACCGAATAGCCGGCGTGGGCGACGCCGATGTACATGTTGATGCCCGCGGCGACCAGCCACAGCGGCAGGAACACCTTGATCGCCCGGATCAACGGCGCCGCGCCCGGCCCGCCGACGCGGCGGCCGATGAGCAGGCACAGACCGAGCAGGACGAAGCCGCCGAGGATGACTAGAACGGTGTGCATGCGGGTTCCCCTTGGTTCGGTGTGGTGCTGTGGGTTGTGCTGCGGTGGCGCTGGTTTCGATGCGTTGCCGTGAGTGTGTCGATACCCCCATCCCGTCATTCCGGCGAAAGCCGGAATCCATGTTGACTTTGCCTTTGGCCGCGCGAATGAGCGAAGGAGCGAAGCAAGATCAAAATGGATTCCGGCTTTCGCCGGAATGACGGGGTAGGGAGGTTGAACCTGGTTGGCCGGTATTGCGCAGACGCAGCGGCGTACATCGTGCCGACGCCGTTCGCTGACGTTCTCGCAATCCACTTCTCGCAATCCGCCCCGCCCCCCGGACATCGCCGCACCCATCGGCCTATCTTTCGGCCCCGCGCGTGCAAGCCGCGTGCACGCGGCGGTCCGGCGGGGCGTGTGGCCGCCGCATGCGACAAAGGCGGAGCAGACACGCTCCGCCTTGCTGTGGTCCTGGATGTGCCGCACCCGGCCTTCGGGACGCACCTGCTTCGGCCCCCCACACTCCGTCATTCCGGCGAAAGCCGGAACCCATTTTGATCTTGCTTGATTTGCTCGCGTAGCTAGAAGCAGAAGCAAAATGGGTTCCGGCTTTCGCCGGAATGACGGTAAAGAAGGTCGCAACGACGAGGCGGAAACCGTTTGGCCGACATCGCCCAAACGGACCGACGCCCGCGCCCATCCAGACGCGAGCGTCGCCCCGCAAACGCACCTGCTTCAGCGCGAGGTAGCCGCCTCAGCGCGAAGTAGCCGCCTAAGCGCAAGGCTTAGCCGCCTCAGCGCGTGGTATAGCCCCCGTTAGCGAAGATCGTCTGCCCGGTAATCCACCACCCATCGGTAACCAGAAACTTCACCAGCGGCGCGATATCGCCGATCTCGGTCAAACCGCTCTTGGTGCGGTTGCTCAACGCCGCCGCGGTGGCGTGGTACGCCGCCGATTCCTTGGATTCGGCCGGATAGAAGAACGGCGTGTCCATCGGCCCCGGGCCGACCGCGTTGACCGAGATCCCGCGTTCGCCGAATTCCTTCGAGGCCGCGCGGGTGAAGTGTTCGATCGGCGCCTTGCTGCCCGGATACACCGCATAGAACGGGGTGTAGGCGGCCAGCAGCGAGCTGACGATGGTGCACACGTTGCCGTCGTCGGCCAGTTGCTTGCCCGCTTCCTGGATGAAGAAGAACGCGGCCTTGGAGTTCACCGCGAACATGGTGTCGTACTCGGCTTCGGTCACCTCCACCAGCGGCTTCTTGATCACCATGCCGGTGGTGTTGATGGCGATGTCGATCTTGCCGAACTTCGCCTTGGCCGCGTCGAACAGCCGGGTCACTTCGGCCGGCCGGGTCAGGTCGCCCTGGTGGGCGAACGCGTCGGCGCCGGCGGCCTTGACCGCGGCCACGGTGGCCTCGGCGGCGTCGCGGGTGGCGTCGCTGTTGTAGTGCACGGCGATGCCGGCGGCGCCGCCGGCGGCGAGTTCGCGCGAGATCAGGCCGCCAAGGTTCTTGGCGCCGCCGCCGATGACGATGGCTTTGCCTTTGAGGGAACGGTCGGGCATGGAGGACTCCGGGGTGGGGGTGGACGGGCCGGCGCGACGGCCGGCGGGGTGAGGGGGCAGCGGAGCCAGCGGCTGGCGCGCCGGCTGAACGGCCCGGCGCGACGCCGAAAACACGCGGCGTTGACACATCTGTGAACGAGGTCATGTTTACATCGGCCCAGGCCCGCTCCGCTTTCACGATGTCCGACGACCTGTCAGCTTCTCCGCCCCGCGCCGCCGCCGAACAGGCGGTCCTCAACGGCGCCGCGGCGCTCGCGCAGGGGGCGGCCAGGGCGTGGTCGGGGGCGCGGCGGATCGAGCGGCGCGAGCAGATCGTGTTGGGCCCCGGGGTGGAATTCGCCTTCGCCAGCGAAAACATCGGCGCGCCGACCCAGTGGACGCTGCAACAGGCGCACCACACCCTGATCGTCCACCTCGACGGCCCCATGCACCGCCTGGAAACCCGGATCGAAGGCGCAGGCCGTCTGCGCGCGACGCCGGCGGCCGGCGATCTTTGGCTGATCCCGGCCGGCCGCCAGTACCTGGGCCGAGCGCTGGGCGGCGAGATCGCCTACGCCGAACTGACCATCGATCCGGCCCATTACGCCGCCTACGCCCCGCACCTGGGCGACGGCGCCGAACTGGCCGCGCGGATGAAGCACCGCGACCCGTTCGTGCACGGCATCGCCGCGCGCCTGGCTCACCTGAGCGGTGCCGGCGACGACCTGGCGGCGATGCTGCGCGAATCGCTGGGCCAGGCGCTGTGCCTGCACCTGCTGCGCGAACACGGCGCCGACGCGGCCGCCGCCACGCCGGACTCGGCGCCGACGCTGAGCGCGCCGCAACGGCGGCGGATCGAGGATTACATCCAGACCCATCTGGAAGAACGCATCACCCTGGACGCACTGGCGCGGCTCAGCGGCCTGAGCACGCACCGCTTGCTGATCGCGTTCCGCGGCGCGTTCGGCGTCACCCCGATCCAGTACGTGCTCGGCGAGCGCTTGCGCCGGGTGTGCCTGCGCCTGCGCGGCAGCGCCGACGACATCGCCAGCATCGCGGTGGAGTGCGGGTTCTCCAGCCACAGCCATCTGTCGGCGGTGTTCAAAAAGCGCTACGGCATCAGCCCGAAGCAGTACCGGCAACGCGGCTGAAACCGCACTTTTTGTGCTTTCAGGCGCAGGTAAAACACGCTGGTTGCACAGTGCGCGGCCGTCCCCCTGCCATCGGTCATGCCCACCAACCGCCCATGGGCGGGTCACGTTTGCTCGCTAGCATGGGTCTTGAGTTTATCGGTCGCGAATTCCGCGCCGCCCGCATCGATTTCCCCGGAGCCCTTGCATGCTGACCATCCGCGACCTGACCAAGACCTACGCCAATGGAGTGCGCGCGCTCGACGGCATCAGCCTGGACATTCCGCGCGGAATGTTCGGATTGCTCGGCCCCAACGGCGCCGGCAAATCCTCGTTGATGCGGACCCTGGCGACCTTGCAGGAAGCCGACTCGGGCAGCGTCAGCCTGGACGGCGCCGACGGCCGCGCCATCGACGTGCTGCGCGACAAGGACGCGGTGCGGCGTCAGCTGGGTTATCTGCCGCAGGACTTCGGCGTGTATCCCAAGGTCAGCGCCGCGGATCTGCTGGAACACTTCGCCGTGCTCAAGGGCCTGTCCGATCGCAAGCGCCGGCGCGAGGTGGTCGACGGCCTGCTCAACCAAGTCAATCTGTGGAACGCGCGCAAGCAGAAGCTGGGCACCTTCTCCGGCGGCATGCGCCAACGCTTCGGCATCGCCCAGGCGCTGCTCGGCGATCCGCGTCTGGTGATCGTCGATGAGCCCACCGCCGGCCTCGACCCGGAGGAGCGCAACCGCTTCCTCAATCTGCTGGCCGAGATCGGCGAGAACGTGGCGGTGATCCTGTCCACCCACATCGTCGAGGACGTCACCGACCTGTGCCCGACCATGGCCATCGTCAGCAAGGGCAAGGTGCTGCTGACCGGCAAGCCGGGCGATGCGATCGATGCCTTGAACCAGCAGGTCTGGCGCAAGCAGGTGAGCAAGGACGAGTTGGACAGCTACGAAACCCGTTTCACCGTGCTGTCCACGCGCCTGGTCGGCGGTCAGCCGGTGATCCATGTGTTCAGCAAGGACTCGCCGGAGCCGGAGTTCGAGTTGGTCGAGCCGGACCTGGAGGACGTGTACTTCCAGCGTCTGCGCATGCACGCGCGCGTGGCCTGAGCGGAGCGCCGGCATGATCTTCGAATTTTTCCGTTTCGAGTTGCGCGAGCAACTGCGCTCGCCGCTGCTGTGGCTGTTGACCGGGCTGTTCGCCGCGCTGGCCTTCGGCGCCGCCGCCAGCGACGCGGTCCAGATCGGCGGCGGCATCGGCAACGTGCACCGCAATGCGCCGACCGTCATCGCCAGTTGGCTGACCCTGTTCACCCTGCTGGGCATGTTGATCATCACCATCTTCATCTCCAGCGCCTTGCTGCGCGACTTCGATCAAGGCACCGCGGAGCTGTTCTTCGCCAGTCCGATCCGCAAACGCGACTATCTGCTCGGGCGTCTGGGCGCCGCGCTCGCGGCCTGCATGGTGGTGTATCTGACCATCGCCGCGGGCATGTTCATCGCCCAGTTCATGCCGTGGATCGATCCGGCGCGGTTGGGGCCGACCTCGCTGACGCCGTATCTATGGACCTTCGCGGTGTTCGTGGTGCCCAACCTGTTGTTCACCGGCGCGCTGCTGGCGTTGCTGGCGGTGGTCACCCGCGACATCCTGTGGGTGTACATCGGGGTGATCGGGTTCTTCGTCCTGTACGTCGCCAGTTCGCTGTTGATGAAGGATCTGGACAACGTGTGGCTGGCGACCCTGGCCGAACCGCTGGGGATCCGCGCGCTGTCGCGCACCGTCCGCTACTGGGCCGCCGATCAGCGCAATACCGATCTGCCCGCGCTGACCGGTTACATCATCGCCAACCGCGCGCTGTGGACGGGCGTGGCGCTGGCGTTGTTCGCGGCGACCTTCGCCTTGTTCAAGACCGAACGCGCCAACAGCGGCCGCCGCCGCTGGCGGCGCAAGGCCGCGGCGGTCCAGGCCAGCCGCGCGTCGGTCGCGCCGTCGCGGTCCAAGCCTGCGCCCAAGTACGTGCCCGGGTTCGGCGCGGCCACCGCCTGGTCGCAATTGCGCGCGCAACTGCGCTTCGATCTGACCGGCGTGTTCAAGAGCGTGCCGTTCCTGGTCATGCTCGCGTTCGGCATCGCCAACTTCATTCCGGCCGCGCTGTTCCAGCAGACCCTGTACGAGACCGGCATCTATCCGGTGACCTCGCAGATGTTGAACGCCTTGCAGGGCAGCTACAGCTTCCTGCTGGTGATCATCGTGCTGTTCTACTCCGGCGAACTGATCTGGAAAGAACGCAGCGCCCGCATCGGCGAGGTCACCGACGCGATGCCGGTGCCGAACTGGGTGCCGTTGACGGCCAAGTTCCTGACCGTGGTGGCGGTGGTCGCGGCGTTCCAGGCGATCGGCGCGGTGGCCTCGGTGTTGATCCAGTTGAGCAAGGGCTACACCCAGATCGAGCCGCTGACCTATCTGAAGATTCTCAGCGCCGACTCGGTGATCTACATCCTGATGGGCGGCCTGGCGCTGACCTTGCAGGTGCTGTGCAACAACAAGTTCGTCGGTTACGCCTTGCTGGTGCTGGTGATGATCGGCCAGAGCGTGCTCGGGCTGATGGACTACAGCCACTATCTGTACAACTTCGGCAACTGGCCGATCGCGCCGTATTCGGACATGAACGGCTACGGCCATTTCCTGCCGGCGCAGTTGTGGTTCCAGGCGTACTGGGGGCTGTTGTTGCTGGCGTTGTTGCTGTTGTCTTCGGCGATGTGGGTGCGCGGAGTCGCTGCGGGCGGCAAGCAGCGCATCCGGCTGGCCGGCCAGCGCCTGCGCGGCCGGCTCGGGGTGGCGCTGGGGCTGAGCCTGTTGGGCTTCGTCGCGGTCGGCGGCTTCCTGTTCTGGAACACCAATATCCGCAACGACTACCTCTCGCCCGAACAGCAGCTCGATCTGCAGGCGCGTTACGAGCGCGATTACCGCAAGTACCGCGATCTGCCGCAGCCGCGCATCGTCGCTTCGCACAGCGACATCGACCTGCGTCCGGAAACCCAGAGCGTGCGCATCCAGGGCCGCTACACCCTGCGCAATACCCACCCCAAGCCGATCGCCGAATTGCACGTCCGCCTGGAGGACGACCGCGCGCTGACTTCGCTCGACCTGGGCGGCGCCAAGCTGCTGCGCAACGACAAGCCGCTGGGCTACCGCATCTACCGGCTCGACCGGCCGATGCAGCCCGGCGAACAGCGCGAGATCCGCTACGGCCTGGACTACCACCCGCACGGCATCGCCAACGGCAAGCAGGAAACCCGCATCGTCGAGAACGGCAGCTTCTTCAACAGCCGCCTGTTGCCGCAGTTCGGCTACGACGAAGGCGGGCAGATCGCCGACCGCAACGACCGCCGCAAGCGCGGCCTGGGCGAGCCCACCCGCATGCCCAAGCTCGAGGATGAGGCCGCGCGCGCCAACAACTACATCAGCAACGACGCCGACTGGCTGGATTTCTCCACCACCGTGTGCACCGCGCCGGATCAGATCGCGTTGGCGCCGGGTTATCTGAGCAAGGAGTTCGTCCGCGCCGGCCGCCGCTGCTTCAGCTACGCGATGGACCGGCCGATGCTGAACTTCTACGCGTTCCTGTCGGCGCGCTGGGCGGTCAAGAAGGGCAGCTACAAGAACATTCCGATCGAGATCTATTACGACCCCAAGCACCCCTACAACGTCGACCGGATGATCGACGCGGTGCGCAAGTCGCTGAGCTATTTCGAGGCCAACTTCACCCCGTATCAGCATCGGCAGGTGCGGATCATCGAGTTCCCCGGCTACGCGACCTTCGCCCAGAGCTTCGCCAACACCATTCCGTACTCCGAATCGATCGGCTTCATCGCCGACCTGCGCGACAAGAACGCGGTCGACTATGTGTTCTACGTGACCGCGCACGAAGTGGCGCATCAGTGGTGGGCGCATCAGGTGATCGGCGCCAACGTGCAGGGCGCGACGGTGCTGTCGGAATCGCTGTCGCAGTATTCGGCGCTGATGGTGATGGAACGCGAATACGGCCGGGCCAAGATGCGCCGCTTCCTCAAGACCGAGCTGGACCGCTATCTGGCCGGGCGCGGCGGCGAGACTGTCGACGAGTTGCCGCTGTACCGGGTCGAGAACCAGCAGTACATCCATTACCAGAAGGGTTCGCTGGTGTTCTACCGGCTGCGCGAGGAACTGGGCGAGGACAAACTCAACCGCGCGCTCAAGCGCTTCTTGCAGGACAAGGGCTATCAACAGCCGCCGTACACCACCTCGGCGGAACTGTTGAGTTATCTGCGCGCGGAGGCGACCCCGGAGCAGCAGGGGCTGATCACCGACTTGTTCGAGAAGATCAGCTTCTACGACAACCGAGTGGAAGAAGCCGCGGTGAAAAAGCGCGCCGACGGCAAGTACGAGGTGACCATGCGCCTGCACGCGGACAAGCGCTATGCCGACGGCCAGGGCCGCGAGACCGCGGGCAAGCTCGACGACTGGATCGAGGTCGGCGTGTTCGCGCGCGGCCCGTCGGGCAAGGAGGCCGACGAGAAGGTGCTGTCGTTGCAGCGCCGCCGGGTCACCGAGGGCGCGCTCAAGCTCACGGTGGTGGTCGATGAGGCGCCGTTCGAAGTCGGTTTCGATCCCTACAACAAGTTGATCGACCGCGTGCCCAGCGACAACCGCAAGCGCTTGTAACGGCGGCGGCTCCGGCTTCGCCGCCGGAGCCGCCGATCCCGCGCGGGGCAGGATGGCCGCGAACGCATGCGTCCACGCCCACTCGGCCTTGCGCGGGTAGGGGGAGGGTGCTCGGGGCACGTTTTATGTGAGAGGGCATGCCGATCGGAGCGCCAAGCTCGGCGCGTCTGCCCTCACTGCCGCTAGGCAATCCACGCTCGCGATTCGGCGAGGGCAACGCCTGGGCGAAGCCAACCGTGCCGAGTCGGCTCACTTAAAAGAGTGACTTGGTTACAAACTGAAATGTGAGATTTGTCACACTTTTGCTGTTAGGCTAACCGCGAAGCACGGCCCGGGATGTGGCCGGGGGAAGGCCTGACCGGTATGCAACGAACAACCATCGACATGTTGCTGGGGCGTCTGCATCACACCTCCAGCGACGAGCAACCCGCGCGGGCGTTGTTGAACGCCGAACTGGACGACTGCAAACGGCGCTTGCCCGGATTGCGCGCGATCTGCGTGTCCACCGCCGACGGCCGCATCCTCGCCGAGCGCTGCGATGACGACGTCGATGCGCGTCGCGTCGCGGCGATGGCCAGTTCCTTTCTGACCCTCGGCGAGACCTTGGCGAAAGAAGTCGGCCTCAACCAAGCCTCGTACGCCACCGCCTGCACCGGCCTGGGCAATCTGGTCCTGTTCCGGATCGCCGCGGCCAAGCCGCTGACGTTGCTGGCGGTCGCCGATCAAGACACCGTGCTCGCCTCCTTGCTGGTCGCCGCGCGCGATTGCGCCGGACGCATCGCGGCCGGGCTCGCGGCCAATTGAATCGGCCGGCGCCGCGTTCGCGCGACGCGCCGGCAGTAGTGCGGTTTCCACCATCCGAAATGGAGCAAGCGATGTCGAAGTTGCAATTGGACGAACTGAACAATCTGGCCGGATTCATCGGCGCCGCGCTGGTCGACAGCGGTAGCGGCATGGCCCTGGCCGCCATCGGCGGCGGCAACATCAACCTGGAAACCGCGGCCGCCGGCAATTCCGAAGTGGTCCAGGCCAAGCGCCGCGTCGCTCAGCAGCTCGGCCTGAACGACACCATCGAAGACATCCTGATCAGCCTGGGCAAGCAGTACCACCTGATCCGTCCGCTGGAGAGCAACGACTCGCTGTTCCTGTATCTGGTGCTGGACCGCGCCCGCGCCAATCTGGCCATGGCGCGTCACGAACTGAAGGGTTTCGAGAAGACCCTGGACTTCAAGTAAGCCGACATCGCATCGCGCCCGCATCGCATGGATGCGGGCGCGGTCCGCGCCGACGCGCGGGCCGCATGGGTAAAGGAGACTGCGATGTCATCGAGCAAGCGGCACGTGGTCGCGAGCATCGACCTGGATCGATCGCGCGATACGCGCCTGGAACAGGCCATCGACCGGCTGCGCGGCGAGCGCGTGCGGATCGAATCGTGCCGCTGGAACGACCCGCCGCCGTACTGGAAGATCGATCTGCTGGTGGTCGGCACCGAAACCAACGCCAGCCGAGGCGCGGTCGACAGCGCCCTGCTGCAGGGCATCGCGGTGATCCGCATCGGCAGTCTGCCGTGGGATCCGGCGGCGCTGCGTTCGCTGGACATCGGCGTCGGCGTGGACGAACTGGCCGCGTGCATGCGCGAGCGATTGGAGACCGGCGACAGCGAACCGGCCGCCGACACCTTGGCGCGGCCGGCGATCCTGGAGCACCTGCTGTCGACCTCCGACGGCCACAGCCTGCTGGAAAGCGGGCTGTTCCGGGTGGTCGCCGATCATTCCGCGCGGCGTCTGCATTTGCTGCGGCGGATGCCGTATCCGGAGTTGGTCGCCGAAGTGACCCGCTCGCATTGGTTCGTCACCCCGTTGACGGCGAAGCGTTTCGTCGAGGCCTACGCCGCCGACGTGGTCGAAAGTTATTCGCTGGAATCGGTGGTCTGGGACGTGGCCGTGGCCTGCGCCGCGCCGATCGCCGAAGTGCCCGCCGACCGGCCGATCCGCTTGCGCGCCTGGCCCTTGTCGGCCCGATCCGCGCTGCCGGCGCAATGGATGCTGCCGTTGAGCTGCCTGCTCGACCGCGCCTGGATGCTGCCCAAGCTGGCGCATGCGATCACCGCTTCGGATCAAGAACTGCAACGCGTGTATGCGGCCGTGCTGGCCAGCGGGCTGGCCGAAACCGACGGCGCCGATTCGGCCTTCAAGCGAACGCCGGCGAACGAACAACCGGGCCTGCTGCATCGCCTCGCGCGGCGATTCGGCCTGAGCCTAAGCAGAGTATGGCAATGACCGAGCTGATCAAATTGGTGTTCGTCGGCAACATCGGCGTGGGCAAGACCACCGCGATCCGCGCGATCTCCGATCGCGATCCGGTCAGCACCGAAATGCCGATCAGCGACGGCGCGCTCGGCACCAAGACCCACACCACCGTCGCCCTGGACTACGGCACCACCGACATCGGCGACAACGAGCTGCTGCACGTCTACGGCGTGCCCGGCCAGCGCTATCTCGATTTCATGTGGCCGCTGGTGTGCGAAGGCGCGATCGGGGTGGTGGTGCTGGTCGCCGCCAACGACGACAACGCGGTCGGCCGCGCGCACGAGCTGCTGACCGAGTTCGGACGCATCGCCGCCGGCGCATCGTTCGCGGTCGGGGTGACCAAGGCCGATCTCAGCGACGACTTCGCGCTGCTGGAATTTCGCGACGATCTGATCCGGCTGGGCCATCGCCTGCCGATCGTGCGGGTGGACACGCGGGTGACCGATCAGGTGGAGACGCTGATCCGGATTCTGTTGTCCTACCGCTACGCCGAATCCAAGCTCGCCAGCGCCGGTTGAGCGGGCGGCGCACGGGTTGGGCCGGGTAGGGCGCCGGCCTGTCTGAACGGCGCTACTTTCGGTGTTGCTTTGCCGCAACGGCAATCGGAAAGAGGTTTTCCGCCGTGCCGGCGCGTTCGCCCGGCGCCTGGGCAAACCACTCCGCCGGTGGCGTCGGACCGGCCCGGCGCGACCCCGGCCGAGCCGCTCCGGCCCGGTCCGCATAACCGCCGGTTAACGGCCGCGGCCGAACTTAACTAGCGGATTTACTTGGTTTCGGGTAGAGTTCGCGCCGTTCAGCGCACGGCTGCCTCCCCGCAAGGGTACGTTTCCCAGGTTGCCTGTCGCCCCGCACCGAGTTCTCGGATTCGCCGGCGCGACTTTTTATCCCGCACGTCTTTCGTCGCGCAGACACGGCCCGGAGCATCCGGCGCCGTCAAAACAGATACTCGCAGCGCGGTTCAAGGGAACGCTGGGGTCATCACGCGATCGTTTCGTTCGCGCGTCCGCACCGTCGGGCGCGTCGCGTTTGCGCACCGCGAACCACTGGAGTTCCAACATGACGTTTGAATCGCTTGGGCTGGCGCCCGCGCTGCTGCGCGCGCTGTCCGAACAGAACTACACCACCCCGACCCCGATCCAGGCCGAAGCGATCCCGCTGGCCCTGGCCGGGCACGACCTGCTCGGCGGCGCCCAGACCGGCACCGGCAAGACCGCCGCGTTCGGCCTGCCGCTGCTGCACCGTCTGGCCACCAGCCAGCCGCTCAGCGGCCCGCGCAAGCCGCGCGTGCTGATCCTGGCGCCGACCCGCGAGCTGGCGCTGCAAGTCAGCGACAGCCTGCGCGGTTACGCCAAGTACCTGCGCATCAACGTGCACGCGATCTTCGGCGGCGCCGGCATGGGCCCGCAGCTCGACGCCCTGCGTCGCGGCGTCGACGTGCTGGTCGCCACCCCGGGCCGTCTGATCGACCACCTCGAGCGCGGCAGCGCCAAGCTCGACGCGGTCGAACTGCTGGTCATGGACGAAGCCGACCGCATGCTCGACATGGGCTTCCTGCCGGCGATCAAGCGCATCCTCGGCCGCCTGCCGGCCTCGCGTCAGACGCTGCTGTTCTCGGCGACGTTCGAAGCGCAGATCAAGCAGCTGGCGCTGGAGTTCATGCGCAACCCGCAGCAGGTGCAGATCGCCGCCAACAACGCCGTGGCCGACGCGATCAGCCACCGCGTGCATCCGGTCGACGGCGGCCGCAAGCGCGACCTGCTGATCCAGATCCTGGCCGCGCGTCCGAACGATCAGGTGATCGTGTTCGGCCGCACCAAGCACGGCTGCAACCGTTTGTCCGAGCAGTTGGAAGAGGCCGGCTTGAAGTCGGTCGCGATCCACGGCAACAAGAGCCAGGCGCAGCGCCAGAAAGCCTTGCGCGATTTCAAGGCCAACAAGGCCCGCGTGCTGGTCGCCACCGACGTGGCCGCGCGCGGTCTGGACATCCCGAGCCTGCCGCTGGTGATCAACTTCGATCTGCCGATGGTGGCCGAGGACTACATCCACCGCATCGGCCGCACCGGCCGCAACGGCGCCAGCGGCGAGGCGTTGTCGTTGGTGTCGCCGGACGAGGGTGGTTTGCTGCGTCAGATCCAGCGCATTCTCAAGGACGACATCGAGATGGTGACGGTCGCCGGTTTCGAGCCGTCGCGTCCGATCCGCATGGGTTCCGACGCGCCGGGCGCGCGCCGTCCGGGCGGTCCGGGCGGCAACAGCCGCGGCAACAACGCTCCGCGCAAGCCGGGCCATCGTCCGCACGGCAAGCCGGCGCCGCGTCATGCGCATGCGGGGCCGAAGCAGCATCGCGGCGGCGGTAACGGTGGTGCTCAGCAAGGGCAGCGGCGGGATCGCAGCGCGGGTTGATCGCGCATCGCGAGGAATGAAAAAGGGCCGGCATTGCCGGCCCTTTTTTTGCGCGATATTCATCCACGAAATCATAG
The DNA here is from genome assembly GCF_036961695.1 of Pseudomonas sp. CGJS7. Taxonomy (NCBI): domain Bacteria; kingdom Pseudomonadati; phylum Pseudomonadota; class Gammaproteobacteria; order Pseudomonadales; family Pseudomonadaceae; genus Pseudomonas; species Pseudomonas sp. CGJS7. Next base: position 17,207 of record NZ_JBAMDI010000184.1, read on the forward strand.
CTGTCGCAGCTAGCCCTTCTCCCGCTTGCGGCGACCGCAGGGAGTGCAAGGCTGAGAAGGTGCCCGAAGGGCGGATGAGGGCGCTTTTGCTTTTGCTGTTGCCGTTGCTCTGGCCCGGCGGCGCAACTAACTCGCGATAGCAGTTGGACACCCGAAGGGCGGCGCACAAGGACGTGCGCCGGGTTCCGTCGTGGGCAGGATGCCCACTACGGAACCTGCCTGCGTCGGCAC
>NZ_JBAMDI010000185.1:0-17414 GCF_036961695.1 Pseudomonas sp. CGJS7
TGGCGGCCGGGGCTTCGGCGGCCGGCGCGGCGTCGGCCGGCTTGTCGGCCGGCTTGTTGCACGCAGCCAGAGCCAGGGTGATCGCAGCAGCCAGGAACAGGGTGTTCAACTTCATTGCGGACTCTCCATGTGGCAGTTCAGTGATGAGGGTGGCGACTCCATGCCAGGCCTTGGGGGGCGCCGTCCCGCACGTCGTGGTCACGACGCGGCTACGAGATACACGGTCTGATCGAGACGAGTGTTACAAATGTGTAAAAACCCGCCAATCGCGGCCGTCGAATGCCTCCAACGGTCGGTAGCGGCGTTTGTAATCCATCTTCGGATGCCCGGCGATCCAGTAACCCAGATACAGGTGGCCGCGCCGCTCGCGCCGGGCCCATTCGATCTGACGCAGGATCGCCAGCGTGCCCAGGCCGCGGTCGGCCAGCTCGGGATCGTAGAAGGTGTAGACCGCCGACAAGGCCTGCTCGACCACGTCGGTCACCGCGACCGCGAGCAGACGGCCGTGGCCGGGTTCGCGCAGTTCCAGGAAGCGGTTGTCGCTCCAGCTGCCGATCAGGAATTGATCGAACTCCAGCGCGCCGTGGCCGTCCATGCCGCCGCCGGTATGGCGCGAGGCCAGGTAGCGTTTGTACAGCGCCAGTTGTTCTTCGCTGCGCTCGGCCGGACGCACGCGCATTTCCACGTCGGCGTTGCGCGCCAGGCAGCGGCGTTGGCTGCGGTCGGGGACGAAGCGGTCGACCGGAATGCGCACCGCCACGCAGGCGCGGCAGCCGCTGCAATGCGGCCGATAGACGATGTCGCCGGAGCGGCGGAAACCCCAGCCCAGGGCGTGCGGGTACCAATCGCGCAGACGCGGATCGCGCGGGTCCAGGACCAGGTCGCGCGCGGTCCGCTCCGGCCAATAGCCGCAGGCGTGCTCGCCGGTGTGGAACAGGCGGAGGTCTTCGCTGTCAGGCTGCGGTTGCGTGCCCATGGGGGCAGCATAGCGCTGGGTTCGTGTGTTGCGCATGCAGTCGGCTCCGGTTTCGCCAAGACGGCTGGATCGGGGCGCGGCGAGGGCGCTGGGGCCCTCGCAGCGGCTGTCGCGGCGATGAATATCCGCGCCCCGTTGTCAACCGGCACGTGGCCAGGGCGTTGATCCGGTCATCGGCGCCACGGTGGCGCTTGCCGCAGGAGTCAACGCATGAACCGTTCCCCCCTTTATTTCGCCGTGCTGGCCGCGGCCCTGTTCGCCGGCGCGGCTGTCGCGGCGCCGCAGGACGGTGCCGGCGCGCAGCGTCCGCGCGCGAAGATCGACGCCAACCAAGACGGCGTGATCACCCGTGAGGAAGCGGCCAAGTTCCCGCGTCTGGCGGAGAACTTCGCCAAGCTCGACAAGAACGGCGACGGCAAGCTCGACGCCAGCGAACGCCCGCAACGTCGCGGCGGCCGCGAACACGGCGGCCATCGCGGCGGCGCCGGCGGCGCGGCGCGCCTGGACAGCGACGGCGATGGCCGAATCAGTCAGGCCGAAGCGTCCAAGTCGCCGCGCTTGGGCCAGGCCTTCGCCCAGATCGACAGCAACCGCGACGGCTATCTGGTGCGCAGCGAATTGCGTGGTTACTTCGAGCGCGAGCGTCCCAAGCGCGAGGCCGAACGGGCCAAGCGCTTCGACGAAAAGTTCGCTCAGGCCGATCTCAACCACGACGGCAAGCTGAGCAAGATCGAAGTAGAAGAAAAGATGCCGCGTCTGGCGCGCAGCTTCGCCTTCCTCGATGAGGATCGCGACGGCTTCCTGACCAAGAGCGACCTCAAGCCGGCGCCGCGTCGCTAAGGCGAGCGGTTGCGCAATCGCCGCGACGGAGTCTCGGTCTGATCCGTCGCGGTGCTGGGGCGCGCTGGTCGCGCCCCTTTTTTTGCCGGCGCGCAAGCCGCGGCGGCGATGCGAACGGCGATCCCGCGCTCGCGGTTGGCGACCGAAGCAATCGCTAACGCGGCACCGTCCGCATCCGCGATCAGACGAATCGGCCTTCGTACCAAAGAATGAAAACGATCGAGCCGATCAGCAGCAACGAGCTGTAGACGACCGCTTTAGGTCCGAGCAACCAGCGATAGACGACGCTGTCGCGCGGGTCGCGGCCGCTGTCGCGCTGGATCCGTTGCAGGCTCGGCGCCAGCGTTCGCGGTATCAGCGTCAGGCATTGCCAGGCCGAAATCGCGGTGGCGACCAAGGTGAAAGCCAGCGGCACGAACCAGCCGCGGCTGATTTCCAGGCACGCCACCAGACCGAACGACATGACCGCGCCGCTGACGGTGACCACACGGATCAGACGGCGGATGCGCTGGCGCTCTTGCGGCGTGCCGGCGTAGGACATCAGGTAGTGATTGACCATCAGCATGATCACCACGCCGCCGACGGTGCCGCCGAGGATCCCGCCCCAATCGAAGCGGCCGCTCAGTTGCGCCAGCCCGGCGACTTTCGCGTTCAAGCTGGCGCCGTCGATCGGCCCGCCGCCGACCGCCTGCGACACCGGCGACAGCACCCGCTCGGCCAGGAACGCCAACGCGCCGCCGAGCATGCCGCCGGACGCGCCGGCCGAGGCCATGCCGCCGACGCCGAGCTTGCCGGCGAGGCTGGAGCCGAGCGAACTGGCGCCGACCACCGCGACGGTGGTGCCGGCCGGCGAGATCACCCCGAGCGCGCTGGCGACCAGGGTGGTGAAACCCACCGACGGCGCGCTGGCGGTGGCGAAGGCGGCGAAGCGTTCCATCAGCTCGCCGCGCACCGCGCCGCGCGCGCGCGACAGGCGCTTGCGCACGGCGGCGTCGCTCAGGCCCAGCAGGGCGGCGACCTGTTGCGAGCTTTGGCCTTCGCGGTAGTACAGCAACAGCACTTCGCGGCTTTCGTCGGGCAGCGCCGAGATCAACTCGGCGGCGACTTGGGCGCGTTCGCCTTCGATCAGACGTTCCACCGCGCTGGGTTCGGGATCGGCGGCCGAGGCGATCGCCGCCTCCATGTCGTCGCCGCCGCGCGGCAGGCGTTTGCGCGCGCGCAGATGGTCGTGGGCGAGATTGCGGGTGATCTGCCGCAGCCACGGCAGAAAGCTTTGCGGGTTCTGCAACTTGCGGATGTTCTGCCAGGCGTTGAGGAAGGCTTCTTGGGCGATGTCTTCGCTGGCGTGGACGTCGCGGACCATGGCCAGGGCGATGGCGGTGACCGAGTTCTGGCAGGCGCCGACGATGCGCGAATAGGCGGCGGTGTCGCCGCGCGAAGCCGCCGGCAGGTCGTGGCCGATCAACGAATGCAGGGCTTCGGCGTTCATCGCGGGGCGCTCCGGAGCAGCAGCGCGGTGGGCGTGGGCGAGCGGTGCGGCGCAGGGCTGGAGGTCACGCGGGCGGTCTCATCGGGCGAGGTCTACAGTCCTAGACGGGGGTGGGGTGGGGATGTGACCAACCGAAGCCCGGCCGACAAACAACGGTCCAACCAACCCAAGCCCACGTCAACCGGGCTCCGCTCCTGCCCCTAAAGCCCCAGTCTCGCCAACAACCACCGATAAAACGATTCCGTCCTCTGCCGCCAAGAGCAAAGTCAAAATGGATTCCGGCTTACGCCGGAATGACGGCAGGTGAGGCAGCTTTCGCCGGAATGACGGCAGGTGAGGCAGCTTTCGCCGGAATGACGGCGGGTGAGGCAGCTTTCGCCGGAATGACGGCAGGTGAGGCAGCTTTCGCTGGAATGACGGCGGGTGAGGCAGCTTTCGCCGGAATGACGGCGGGTGAGGCAGCTTTCGCCGGAATGACGGCAGGTGCGACAGCTTTCGCCGGCATGACGGCCGGCGAAGTGGCTTTTGCCGGAATAACGATCGGTAGGCGGAAGGATTTTGTGGATGGCGTCAGCCGCCGATCCAAGACCGCTCCCACCGCTCACCCCATCGCCCGCACCGTCTTGACCGTCTTCACCACCGTCCACGCACCGCCCACCCGCTTGACCTCCAGCGTCTTGTAGACCGCAGCCAACCGATGGTGATACGCCGAATACTCGATCGTGCCGCCGTCGACCGAAGTCGGCCGGAACGCATGCACTTCGATCAGCTCGGCCGGCTGGCCATCGCGGGCGAGGCTGCCCTTGTTCTCATCGGCCACTTCCACGCACTGGCTGTAAGGCAGCAGCCGCAAGCCGGGGCGGGCCAGCGCGGTCAGCAGCTTGCGCGGCGCATCGCGGCGATCCACGCGCAGGCATTGGGTGGTCTGGTCGGCCTCGTTCAATTGCTGGGCGAACACCGCCTGCGCCAACGCCGCGGGCGTGGCGGCGATGCTGCCGTCGAACTTGTGCGCGGCCAAGGCGGTTTCGGCCGGGTCCACCGCGGGCTTGCCGGCAGGACGGGTGCGCAGGCCTTGGAACATCGCCAAACCCAGCGCCACCGCGATGCAAACCAGCAAACCGACCTTGATCCGCAACGCGCGCTTGTCGCCGGGCTTGCGGCCCAGATCGACGTCGGAGCGGAAGCGATACGGCGCTTGCGTGGCCTGTTCGGCGCGGGTGCTGTCGATCAACCCCGCCTCGCGCAGCAGATCGCGCGCGCGCAGCTGATCTTCGGAACGGATCACCCACACCGTCGGCTGCTCGACTTTTTTCTGTTCGCTGTAGCTGAAGTTCGAACGCCGGTTGCCCTTGTAGGAACGGTCGTTGGTGACCCGCACCTCGATCCCGGCATCGCGCAGCAACTGCGCCACGCCTTCGACGTTTTCCAGCCGCGGACTGCTGAAGACCTGCCTCATGTCAGTCCTTGGCCGGCGCTGGCGCGGCCGCGTCGGCGGGCTTGGGCGGCATCACCCGGATCAGGCCTTCCTGCGCGGTGCTGGCGACCAGATGGCCGTGGCGGTCGAAGATCTGCCCGCGCGCCAGACCGCGCGCGCCTTGCGCGCTGGGGCTGTCGATCGAATACAGCAGCCAGTCGTCGGCGCGGAACGGGCGGTGGAACCACAGCGCGTGATCCAGCGACGCCATCTGCACGTTGGGCTGGTAGTAGCTGATGCCGTGCGGGAAGGTCGCGGTGCCCAGCAGATGGAAATCCGAGGCGTAAGCCAGCAGCGCGCGATGCAGTTCCGGCGCGTCGCCGACCGGCTCGCTCAAGCGGAACCACACTTGCTGGAACGGCGGACGCTTGGGCGGATTGAGCTCATCGCGCGGATACACGTGGCGAAACTCGAACGGCCCTTGCCGCGACAGCCAGCGCTGCACCTTGGTCGGCAGCGTGGCCATGACCTCGGTCGGCACCGCCGGCGCCGGGTCGATGTCCTCGGGCTTGGGCACCTCGGGCATCGACAGTTGATGTTCGCCGCCGGCCTGATCTTCGTGGAACGACGCGGCGAGGAAGAAAATCGGCTGGCCGTGCTGGATCGCGGTCACCCGCCGCACCGAGAAGCTGCCGCCGTCGCGGGTGCGGTCGGCCTGATACACGATCGGCGCCTCGATATCGCCGGCCTTGAGAAAGTAGGCGTGCAGCGAATGCGCGGCGCGCGCGGTGTCCAGGGTGGCCTGGGCCGCCGACAGCGCCTGGCCCAGCACCTGTCCGCCGAAGACGTATTTGGTGCCGATATCGCGGCTCTGGCCGCGGAACAGGTTGTCCTCCAGCCGCTCCAGCGACAGCAGTTCGATCAATTCGGAGACGGGCGAGGAGGTCATCGTGAGCGGCGCAGTCGAAGTCCGGTGGAGTATAGCGGGACGGCCGGCACGGTCCGCCGCGCGCTTTCGCGGCGGTGGCGGGGGCTTCAGGCCGAAGGATCGGGCCGGCTGCGGGGACGCTTTAGCTTGTGGCGCAGCCTCAGCGCGGCAAGCGCCGCAGCGCGCAGGCGGCCATCACCCGCGGCCACGGGAACCACGGGCCGGGATCGAGTTTGCGCTGGACCAGCACGCTCGGGTCGTCGCTGGCCTCGACCTGGGTCGTGTCCAGGTCTTCGTGTCCGGCGATTTCGCGCAGGCCCGGCAGGCGCGCGCTCAGATCGGCCAACAAGCCGATCAGCGCGTCGATCTGCGCCGGCGGATAGTCCTCGTCCATGCGCTGGCGGCGCGAATCCAGCCAATCCGGATAACGCCCGATGTTGACCAGTTCGATCCCGATCGAACGCGGGTTGTAGCCGCGCACGTGATGGGCGATGCGGTCCTCGCTGACATACCGCAGCACCGAACCGTCGCGGTCGATGTAGTAATGGCCGCTGTTGCCGGTGCCCGACTCGGCATACAGCACGCGTTCGCCGTATTCGCGCGCGGTGGCCAGGTCCGGCAGCTCGGTGCAGTGGATCACCACCAGCTCGATGGAGGCCGGATCGCGCGCCTGCAGCCGGTTTTCGTAGGGCAGCGGGGCATGGGTGAGATTCAGGGGCGGCATGCCCGTGGATGCTACCATTCGCCCTCCAACGGAGCCCGCCATGAGCCTGCCGCCCGCCGACTCCGCCCTCGGAAAACTGATGTCCACGCTGCCCAGGCCCGGCCGGGTGGAGTGGATCGGCGTGCGTCCGGCGCGCGGGGTGCCGATGCAGCCGCTGCAACAGGTGCTGGCGCAGGCCGGGGCCGGGCTGGTCGGCGACCGTTATGCCAGCGGCAGCGGCAAGCGCGGGATCACCTTGATTCAGGCCGAGCATCTGCCGGCGATCGCGGCGCTGGCCGGGCTGGAATCGGTCGAAGCGGCGACGCTGCGGCGGAATATCGTGATTTCCGGGCTGCCGTTGATCGCATTGAAGGGACGCCGTTTCCGGCTTGGCGAAGCGCTGCTGGAAGCGACCGAAGAATGCGATCCGTGCTCGATGATGGAGGCTGCGTTGGGCCCGGGCGGGTACAACGCGATGCGTGGGCACGGCGGGTTGTGCGCGCGGATTCTCGAGGGCGGCGAGATCCGGTGCGGGGATGCGCTGGTGCCGGTGATCGATGCGGCGGGTTGAGGGTGCGGGGTGAAGATGATCGTTAGCGCACACTTCATTCTTCGGTCTTTCGCGATTGTTTGGTTCTCCTATATCCCGGCTCAGAGATGATCGCTCAAGGGCACGTAATCCTTTGGCCTTTCGCGGTTGCTTGGTTCTCCTATATCCCGGCTCAAAGATGATCGCTCAAGGACACGTAATCCTCTCTCATGGCTTCGAAAGCGGCCCAGACGCGACCAAGGTCGTCGCCCTGGCCGAAGTCGCGCAGCGCCATGGCTGGACCCACGAACGCCCCGATTACACCGACCTGGACGCCAAGCGCGAGGTCAGCGATCTGGGCGATGTGTACGCGCGCATCGAGCGCTTGCTCGCGCTGGCGCGCAAGGCCGCCGAACGCGGGCCGCTGGTGTTGGCCGGTTCCAGCCTGGGCGCGTACATCTGCGGGGCGGTATCGCTGCAAGTAAAACCCGCCGCGTTGTTTTTGATGGCGCCGCCGGTCGCGATGGGCCCGGCGCCCAAGCTGCAGGCCGCCGACGTGCCGATCAGCATCATCCACGGTTGGGACGACGAACTGATTCCCGCCGCCGACGTCGTCGCCTGGGCTTATCCGCGCCGTGCGCGCCTGCTGCTGGTCGACGACAGCCACCGCCTTTCCGCTCACGTGGAAGGCAGCGCCGACGCGTTCTCGCGTCTGTTGCAAAGTCTTTGAGTAACGCATCGACATGAGTAAGTTTTACGCAAGCTGCGGCAAGGGCCTGGAGTATCTGCTGGCCGACGAACTGGTCGCGCTGGGCTGCAAGCGCGCCACCGCCGCGACCGCCGGCGCCAACGTCGAGGGCGATCTCGCCGACGCCCAGCGTGCGGTGCTGTGGTCGCGTCTGGCCAGCCGGGTGCTGTGGCCGATCGCCGAATTCGATTGCCCCGACGAACACGCCCTGTATGCCGGCGTCGCCGCGCTGGATTGGCCTGCGCACATGGAGAGCGTGCACACGCTCGCGGTCGACGCGCACGTGTCCGGCGAAGCCATCACCCACGCGCGCTACGCCGCGCAGCGGGTCAAGGACGCGGTGGTCGATGTGATGCGCGCGCGCACCGGCGCGCGTCCGGACGTGGACACCGAAACTCCGGACCTGCGTTTGAACCTGGTGATCCGCAAGGGCAAGGCGATCGTGTCGATCGATCTGGGCGGCGGCCCGCTGCATCGCCGCGGTTGGCGGCAGAAGCAGGGCGAGGCGCCGCTGAAGGAGAATCTGGCCGCGGCGGTGTTGCTGCGCGGGCAATGGCCGAAGGTGTATGCGCAGGGCGGCTCGTTGCTCGATCCGATGTGCGGCAGCGGCACTTTGTTGATCGAAGGCGCGCTGATGGCCGCCGACGTCGCGCCGGGCCTGCTGCGTCACGGCAACTTGCCGCCGACGCGTTGGCGCGGCTTCGATTTCGCCGGTTGGCGGGCGCTGTGCGAGGCCGCGCGGGTGCGCGAGACCGCGGGTTTGACCGCGCTGCGGCCGGTGTTCGCCGGCAGCGATATCGACCCGCATGCGATCCGCGCGGCGCGCGAGAACGAGGCGATGGCGGGTTTGGCGGGCGCTATCGAGTGGAGCGTTGCCGCGGTGGAGTCGTTGCAGGCGTTGCCTGCGAAACTGCAAGAGGCATCGCCCGCGCAACCTCAAGTTCGTCATTCCCGCGAAGGCGGGAATCCAGAGACTTCAGAGTCATCCAGCGGTGAATCCCTGGATGCTCGGCTACCGCCGAGTAAAAGTGGAGCCCGCCTTCGCGGGAATGACGGTTCTGAAGGTGCGCGCTCGTCTGGCGACGGCGACGCTTCGGACGCGCAAACCGCGACAGGCCTGGTTGTCTGCAACCCGCCCTACGACGCACGCCTGGCCGCCGACGCTTCGCTGTACCGCGCCCTCGGCGACGCGCTCAAACGGCTGGTGCCGTCGTGGCGGGCCAGCCTGCTGTGCGGCGACCCCGCGCTGGCCCAGGCCACCGGCCTGCGCGCGAGCAAGAAATATCAGGTGTTCAACGGCGCGATCGAATGCGCGCTGATCGTCTGCGACCCGATCGCCCGCGTCGGCCATGCCGAACAAAAGGCCCGGGCCGAAGACGCCGCGCCGCAGCCCTTGAGCGAGGGCGCGCAGATGGTCGCCAACCGCTTGCGCAAGAACCTGCGCAAGCTCAAGTCCTGGCGCCAGCGCGAAGCGGTGAGCTGCTTCCGCGCCTACGACGCCGACCTGCCCGAATACGCCGCGGCGATCGACGTCTACGCCAGCGACGAAGCGCAGCCGCGGCTGTATCTGCACGTGCAGGAATACGCCGCGCCGGCGGACATCCCCGAAGCCGATCAGCGCCGCCGCCGCAACGAACTGCTGGCCGCCGCACGCGAAGTGTTCGAAACCCCGCGCGAGCGGATCGCGCTGAAAACCCGCGCCCGCGGCAAGGGCGGCAGCAAGTACGGCCAGTTCGACCAGCGCGGCGAGTTCGTGGTGGTGCGCGAAGGCGACGCGCGCCTGCGGGTGAACCTGTTCGATTACCTCGACACCGGCTTGTTCCTGGACCATCGGCCGATGCGCCTGCGCATCGCCGCCGAAGCGCGCGGCCGGCGTTTTCTCAATCTGTTCGGCTACACCGGCGCGGCCAGCGTGCACGCGGCGGTGGGCGGCGCGAGCGAGACCACCACGGTCGATCTGTCCGCGACCTATCTGCAATGGTGCTCGGACAATCTGCGCGAGAACGGCGTGGCCGGCGCCCAGCACCGCTTGGCCCAGGCCGACGCGGTGCAATGGCTGGAAGCCGACCGCGGCCGTTACGACCTGATCTTCTGCGATCCGCCGACCTTCTCCAACTCCGCGCGCGCCGACGATTTCGATATCCAGCGCGAACACGTGCGGCTGTTGCGCGCGGCGGTGGCGCGGCTGGCCGACAACGGCGTGCTGTACTTCTCCAACAACTTCCGCCGCTTCCGTCTCGACGCCGAGGCGATCGCGCAGTTCGCCCGCTGCGAGGAAATCAGCGCGCAGACGATTCCGCCGGATTTCGAGCGCGACGCCAGGATCCACCGTTGCTGGCGATTGGAGCCGCGCTGATGAAGGCGCTTTCGGTTGTGCCCGCCGCCCTGGCGGCCGTGCGCCGCGCTCGTGCGGAGTCCCGCGCATGAAGTCGCATCGCAAGCCCGGGGCGTGGACGTTTTTCCGTCAGTGGCTGAAGAACCCGCTGCGGGTGGCGGCGGTGGCGCCGTCCAGCGCCGAACTGGCCGCGGCGATGATCGCCGAACTGCCCGACGACGCGCGGCGGGTGATCGAACTCGGCGGCGGCACCGGCGCGATCACCCGCGCGCTGCTCGATGCCGGCATCCGCGATGAAGACTTGCTGGTGCTGGAACTCAACGAGGAATTGCACGCGCATTTGCACGTGCGCTTCCCGCGGGTGCCGGTGTTGCTCGGCGACGCGCGCGAACTGCCGCGGCTGGCGGCGGAGCAGGGTTACCTGGGCGCGGGCAAGGCCGATGCGATCGTGTCCGGCCTGGGGTTGCTGGCGATGCCGCACCCGTTGCAACGCGACATCCTGCGCGCGGCGTTCGACTGCCTGCACGAGCGCGGCGTGTTCGTGCAGTTCACCTACGGCCCGGCCGCGCCGGTGGCCGACGCGGTGGCGCGTTCGCTGGGCCTGCGGGTGCGGCGCGGCGATTTCGTGTTGCGCAATGTGCCGCCGGCTACGGTGTACGTGTACGACAAGGCCTAAGGGCGTATCGCCTCCTACGTCGCCGCTTTTGCTTTTCCCTCTCCCGCTTGCGGCGCCCGAAGGGTATGCAAGGCTGAGAGGGTAGGGTGAGGGCAGCTTTTCGGCGAATAGCCGCCTCGTTGTTGGAATTCAACTCGCCGCCGTGCCCTCACCCCAGCCCTCTCAGCCTTGCATACCCTTCGGGCGCCGCAAGCGGGGGAGGGAGCGGAACGCTGGCACTCGAGAGATTGCTATCGTTCTGTTTATGTAACTGATGATTGCATCGGAGCCCCTATCGTTCCGAAAATGCAATGGCATCCTATGCCCATCGCCAATCCGGCGTCCGCACTGGAGCAACACCCATGGCCACCGCCACCCCCACCGCTTACGCCCGCGTCGGCCGCAAGCTGCGCGGCCAGCCCACCTCCGACGGTGCCGGCGTCCGCCTGACCCGCGTCATCGGCGGCGCGCAGTTGCCGGATCTGGATCCGTTCCTGCTGCTCGACGAATTCGGCACCGACAAGCCCGAGGACTACCTCGCCGGTTTCCCCGAGCACCCGCACCGCGGCTTCGAGACCGTCACCTACATGCTCGACGGCCGCATGCGCCACAAGGACAACCACGGCAACGAAGGCGTGTTGGTCCCCGGCAGCGTGCAGTGGATGACCGCCGGCCGCGGCCTGGTCCATTCGGAGATGCCCGAGCAGGAAGAAGGCCGCATGCGCGGCTTCCAACTCTGGGTCAATCTGCCGGCGCGGGAAAAGATGACCGAGCCCAAGTACCAGGAGTTCGCGCCCGATCGCATCGTTCAACTGCGCCCGGCCGACGGCGTGCAGATCAAGCTCATCGCCGGCCGCATCGGCGACCTACGCGGTCCGATCTCGCAGCCGGCGACCGATCCGGTTTATCTCGACGTCGCGCTCGATGCGGGCGCGGGTTGGGAATACGAGTTGCCGGAAGGCCACAACGCCTTCGTCTACGCCTACGAGGGCGGAGCGGAGATCGGCGACGGCGAGGATGTCCGCGCCATCGATACGCAGGAACTGGCGGTGCTGTCCGGCGGCAACCTGCTCAAGCTGCGCGACAGCGGGAACGGCAGCCGCTTGATCGTGATCGCCGGGCGTCCGCTGCGCGAGCCGGTCGCGCGTTACGGCCCGTTCGTGATGAACACCAAGCAGGAAGTGATGCAGGCCTTCGTCGATTTCCAGGAAGGCAAGTTCTGAACGATCCGTCGTTCCGGTCGTACCACAAAGGCCACGCGCGAGCGTGGCCTTTGCGTTTTCGCCGAGGCGGTTGGCGGCGCGCACGTTGCGTCCGCGCATCGCCCGCGCGGTGGCCGCGGCGCGACGGTGTGCGCGTTGTTTTCTATCGCACGACGCATCGTCGCAGCAAGTCCGCGGCGACGGGCGAAGACGCGCGCGTGCCGCGCATCGCTGCGGCACACGTTCACAAGGAGCGTAGAGCTATGGCCACCAAACTCGATCCCAAGCAATTCACCATCGTCGCCACCTTCGTATCGGCCGGCGTCGCCGCCGGCGCGGGCGGTTGGGTGATCGTCGGCGGCAAACTCAAGAAGGTGCCGCCGCGCGGCATCAAGCAACTGCAAGCGGTGTATCAGATGCTCGACGCGGCCGAAGGCATCGGCGACGCGCGCCTGGCGGCGCAGTTGCAGCAGACCGCGGTCGAGGTGGCCGAGGCGGCGGTGAGTCTGAGGGCGGGGCGCTGATTCGATCGCGCGTTGCGCTCGCGTCTTCTCCCACACCGTCATCCGCGTCTTCTCTCACACCGTCATTCCGGCGAAAGCCGGAATCCATTTTGCTGTTGCTCGCGATCCGCTCTGCGCGCCTGAAAAGCTGAGATCAAAATGGGTTCCGGCTTTCGCCGGAATGACGGTGTGGTGGGAGCGGCGGCGCGAGGAACGCAACGCCACAAAGAAAAAGCCGCGCAAAAGCGCGGCTTTTCCGTTACCCGAAGCGGACGTTCAGTCCTTGCCCAACCACCGATACACCGCGCCGCCGAGCAAGCCGCCGATGATCGGCGCGACCCAGAACAGCCACAGCTGGCCGATGGCGGCGCTGCCGGCGAACAAGGCCACGCCGGTCGAACGCGCCGGGTTCACCGAGGTGTTGGTCACCGGAATGCTGATCAGATGGATCAAGGTCAAACCCAGGCCGATCGCGATCGGGGCGAAGCCGGCCGGCGCGTTCTTGTGGGTGGCGCCGAGAATGACGACCAGGAACATCGCGGTCATCACCACTTCGGTCAGGAACGCGGCCTTCAGCGAATAGCCGCCGGGCGACATCAGGTCGTAGCCGTTGCTGGCGAAGGTGCCGGCCGCGTTGGGGTCGATGCTGAAAGCGCCGGTGCCGCCGGCGATCTGCAACAGCACGAAACCGGCGAGGATGCCGCCTAGCACTTGGGCGACGATATAGGGCAACAAGTCCTTGGCCGGGAACCGACCGCCGGCCCACAGGCCGAAACTCACCGCGGGATTGAAATGTCCGCCGGAAATGTGGCCGAGCGCGTAGGCGCCGGTCAGCACCGTCAGGCCGAACGCCAGCGATACGCCGAGCAGGCCGATGCCGAGCGGGTTGCCGGCGCCGCCGAAATTGGCCGCCAGCACGGCGCTACCGCAACCGCCGAGCACCAGCCAGAAGGTACCGATGAGCTCCGCACCGAGTCGCTTGATCATGATCGTCTTCCTTTTGAGTTGTGGGGCAGGCAGGCCCTACGGATCGACGATCACCCCGTTCAGCATTGGAACCGGGCAGCTCGACCCTGTTCAGCCAGGCCATTCTTATGCTGGCTGATTCTTGAAAAATGAGCAATCGGTCACAATTAGTGTGCCGAGGCAACAAAAAGCGGCCGCGTCTTGAAGACGCGGCCGCTGGCGTTTGCGCGTGTTACTTGTTGACGCTCAGTCGGGTCGAGGGAAATCGCAGCCCTTCGGTCTGGCCGATGACCTCCTTCAACTGCGCCGGCGAATTGGCCTGCATCCAGATGTGGGCCATCTTGCCGTTGCCGACTTCGATCAAGGTTTCGCGCACTTGCACGTCGGGCTTGCCGGCGAGCTCGCCGCGATACCAATGCATCGGTTTGCCGTCGATGTTGCTGGCTTCGGCGCGATCCCCGCGCTTGGGCTCGAACGGCGATTTGCTGGCGATGTACAAACCGAAGGCTTCCGAGCCATCGGCACGCAAGGCGCGGCAGAAATCCGAATCGGCGGTGCCGCGGTATTCCCAGCGCAAACCCGTTTCCGCCGGCAGCATCGGACAATTGCCCTGCGCGGGCGCAGCGTCCTGAGCGTTGGCGTTAGCGGATAGAACGAACACAAAACACAGCCACGTCAGCGCGCGGCGGTTCTTCACCCATGACTTCACGACACTTCCCCCTGCAACCGGATGTATGGTTAAGCGGTGTTGCGAGTCCTATTGGGTGTGACGATAGTCCACTTCGCGGGGATTGACAAACGCCAGATTGAGAAAAGTCAGCGTTCAGGTAAGGGGATGAATTCGTGCTCGCCGGGGATCTGCCCGAAGTGGCCTTCGGCCCAGTCCAGCTTGGCCTGTTCGATCCGCTCGCGCGAGCTTGAGACGAAGTTCCACCACAGGTGACGCGGGCCGTCCAAGGGTTCGCCGCCCAGCAACATCGCCTTGAGCGGGGTCTTGGCGCGCAGCCGCGGGCGGGTGCCGGGGTCGAGCACCACCAGATGCTTTTCCGGCAGGTCGGCGCCGTCGAGCTGGGCCTGGCCTTCCAGCAGATACAGCGCGCGCTCGGCGTGGCTGTCCTCGATCTCCAACTCCTTGCCGGGGTCCAGATCGATGGCGACATACAGCGTGTCTGCAAACACCCGCACCGGCGATTCTTCGCCGAACCCGCGGCCGGCGACGACGCGCAGCCAGGCGCCGTCGCGGCGTTGCTGCGGCAGGGTCGCGGCGGGGTGGTGATGGAACGCCGGCGCGGTTTCCTCGAACGAGCGCGGCAGCGCCACCCAGGTCTGCATGCCGTGCAGGGCCTGGCCGTCGGCGCGCGGCTTTTGCGGAGTGCGCTCGGAATGGGCGATGCCGCGGCCGGCGGTCATCCAGTTCACGTCGCCCGGGTTGATGTCCTGGACGCTGCCGAGGGTGTCGCGGTGGCCGATCGAGCCGGCCCACAGAAACGTCACCGTGGCCAGGCCGATGTGCGGATGCGGGCGCACGTCGATGCCGTGGCCGGGTTCGAACGTGGCCGGACCCATGTGATCGACGAACACGAACGGCCCGACTGAACGCGCCTGAAGGCTGGGCACGGCGCGGCGCACCTGAAAACCGCCCAGGTCGTGGACGCGGGGGGCGACGATCGT
This sequence comes from Pseudomonas sp. CGJS7, assembly GCF_036961695.1. NCBI lineage: Bacteria > Pseudomonadati > Pseudomonadota > Gammaproteobacteria > Pseudomonadales > Pseudomonadaceae > Pseudomonas > Pseudomonas sp. CGJS7. The sequence goes on from NZ_JBAMDI010000185.1 coordinate 14,960, forward strand.
GGTCATGGCGGGCTCCTGCAGCGTTGATGCATGCAGATTGGCATGTCTTTTGTGCAATCGCGTTATCGGGGGTGCAACTCGGTGTTGCAGCTGTTGCGCTTGAGGCGGGTGGGGGAGCGAATTCCCGCGATGTCGGGAGTTAGCTGTCGCGCCCGGCCGGCCTTGGGTTCGCGGAGAAAGACCGGGCCCCACCGTCCTTGGGTTCGCGGAGAAGGACCGTGCTGCCACCGTCCTTGGGTTCGCGGAGAAGGACCGTGCCCCCACCGTCATTCCGGCGAAAGCCGGAATCCATTTTGCTGTTGCTCGAGCTTTACTGTCGGCGCTGCCAGCGACACGAAAGCTAAAGTCAAAATGGATTCCGGCTTTCGCCGGAATGACGGTGGATGGTGTGGTGGAGGAGGCTGGAGAATCGCTGGGGTTGGCGGCGACGCTCTGCCGCGATTAGCTCCTCCGAGCCTTTTGCGCCCCCTCACCCGTCATTCCGGCGAAAGCCAGAATCCATTTTGCTTTTGCTCGTGACGCCTGCTGTGCGCTGCGAACGCAGCGAAAGCTAAAGTCAAAATGGGTTCCGGCTTTCGCCGGAATGACGGTGGGTGATGGCAGTGGATGGTGACAGTGGACGGCGTAGTGGAGAGTGTCCGCCGCGACCACGCTTACTTGGCGCTGATCCGCACCTGCGCATTGACCGGTTCGGCGAAATCCAGCGATTGCAGTTCGAAACTCCAATTGCCCGCGCTCTTGAGCGGTTCGGCCGGTGTGGTCAGCGAGAACGCGGTCTGAACGCCGTCGGCACGGGTCCACTGGAATTCCAGCGCGGCTTCGCCGGCCCAGATGCATTGCACGTTCGGCTTGCAGCGCGAATCGGAGGTCACGCCGACGAAGCGCAGGCGCGAGCGGTCGTGCAGGGTGACGCTGCCGCCCGGTTGCAGGGTCACGCTGCCGCCGGCCTGGACCCGCTCGGAATCGTTCGACTCGGCCGGTGCGGGCGTGGGCGAAGCCTCGCCCGGCGCGGCATGCGCGCAAGCGGTGAGGGCGAGAATGCACGACAGCATCGAAACGGCGGGCAGCGGCTTCATAGGGCGGTTCCAGTCGGCGACAGCGCATGCTCGGCGATCGGCCGCCGCGCGTCCAGGCGCGGCGCCGGCGCGGAACGCGCGCCGCGTCACCGATCGCGGGTTTGGGTCACCACGATGTGGCCTTCGCTATAGAAATCGACACGTGTGCGCCGGTTGAACTCGGTCTCCGGCATCGCCTCCACGCTGCAGCGGCACAGCGCCGAGGTGATCTCCGGCACGGTATTGCTATGGCCGACCACCAACACGGTTCCGCTTGGCCAGTCGCTGCGCAGTTGCGCGGCGAATTCGGCGGCAGGGCGCTTGGCGTCGTAGGTGACCACGCTCAAATGGTGCGCGCGCGCGGTCGGCTCGGCGGTCTGTTGGGTGCGCTTGTAGGCGGTGGCGTAGACCGCGCGCAGCGGCTTGTCCTTGAACCATTGCGCCAACTGCTCGGCGCGGGCGCGGCCGGCTTCGCTCAAGTTGGGATCGCGCGGATCGTCGTTGGCCTTTTCGGCGTGGCGCACGAGGAAATAACTGGCGACGGGCGCCGAGGGCGTGCTGGCGTAGGCAGCCAGCGGCAAGCACAACAGCAGGGCGGCCAGGCGTGGCATCGGGCGCATGGAATTCCTCGGGTCGGTTCGCGGTGAGGCGGCTTGCGCAGAGTAGATCAACCGCGGCGGCGCGGGCGAGTGCGTGGCGAGCGCACTCGCTCCGCCACCAGGTCTACTTCAACAAATCCGCGCCGGCCTGAGCGATTTCGCCGTCCTGCGCGGCCTGCGCGCCGGACACGCCGATGGCGCCGATCACCTGTTCGCCGAGCAGCAAGCGCACCCCGCCTTCGATCGGCGTGCTGCCGGGCAGGCCGAGCACGACGTTGTTGCCCTCGCTCAGCAGCTTTTGGTGGAACGCGGTGTCGCGGCGATAGTTGGCCGCGTGCACGGCCTTGCCGATGGCGACCTCGACGCTGGAATTGGGGGTGCCGTCCATGCGCTGGAAGTGCAGCAGGCGGCCGGCCTCGTCGACGACGGCGATGGCGACGTTCAAGCCCTGCGCGCGGGCCTTGGCCGCGGCGGTCGCGGCGATCTGTTCGGCGGCGGCGAGATTGAGCACGGTGCGCTGTGGGAGTTGGGTCTTGAGCGCGGGCGCGGCGAACGCGGGGGCGGCGGCGAACAGCAGAGCGGCGAGCAGGAGCGGGCTGCGGAGCATGCGCGGGACTCGGGTTGAGTGGTGCGCGCAGGCTACGGGGTGGGCGGGCGGTGCGGCAGTGCTTTTTGTACTGGCGCTTGCGCGGTTGCGCCGTGGTTGGGGTGGCGCGGTCGCGGCTCGCGCCGCTCCTACAGGGGCTTCGGGCGAGTACTCGTATGTCCCTGATGGCGCATGGTTTGCCTGTAGGAGCGGCG
>NZ_JBAMDI010000186.1:0-16873 GCF_036961695.1 Pseudomonas sp. CGJS7
GGTTCACCCGCGAAAGGGCCGGGCCTGCTGGTCAATTTTCACCCGCCGTTCACCGTCGCCGCCGCTACCGTATTCGCGGGTAAACCCGCTCCTACACACAGATCGTTGGTGGACACACATCGGTGATTGGACACAGCCCGTCGTAGGAGCAGGTTTACCCGCGAACACCGGCAGAGCCGGTGCCAGCCACCGCGTTGGTCTCTCTGCGGACATGCCCGCACAGAGACCTCGATCTGTCAGGCTCGCACCCCCAGCATCCCACGCTCAACGATAAAATCGATCACCGCCTGCAACCCCTCGCCCTTCTTCAGGTTGCTGAAGGTCCAGGGCCGCTGCGGCCGCATGCGCTGGGTGTCGCGCTCCATCACCTCCAGTGAAGCCCCTACATAAGGCGCCAGGTCGGTTTTGTTGATCACCAGGAAGTCGGACTTGGTAATGCCTGGGCCGCCCTTGCGCGGGATCTTCTCGCCCTCGGCCACGTCGATCACGTAGATGGTCAAGTCAGCCAGCTCCGGGCTGAAGGTGGCGCTGAGGTTGTCACCGCCGCTTTCCACGAAAATGACTTCAAGATTACCGAACTTGCGCGCCAGCGCTTCGACCGCCGCCAGGTTCATCGAGGCGTCTTCACGAATGGCCGTGTGCGGGCAGCCACCGGTTTCAACGCCAACGATGCGCTCCGGCTCGAGGGCGCCGGCCTCAGTGAGGATGCGCTGGTCTTCCTTGGTGTAGATGTCGTTGGTAACCACGGCGATCTGGTAGTGATCGCGCATGGCCTTGCACAGCGCTTCCAGCAGAGCGGTCTTGCCAGAGCCGACCGGGCCGCCGACACCGACGCGCAGGGGTTGTTGATAGCTTTGCATGCAGGCAGTCCTCAGGAACGGAACAAACGGGTGTATTGGGTTTCGTGACGCGATGAAGCGATGGCCAGCAGCGGCAGGCCGCCGCCGAGCTGGTCATCGCCCAGGGCTAGCGCCTGGTCCAGTGCAGCGGGCAAGTCGGCGCCAAGGTCGCGTAGCAAGGTCTGGGCAGCCTGCTGGCCGAACGGCACCAGCTTGACCCCGGCCATGACCGCGCCCTCCAGCCAGGCAAAGCCATGGCCCAATGCCAGCTGGCGCAGCGGGATGGCCCAGTGTGCAGCCAGCCAGGCCATACCGCCCAACTGGGTCAGCTCAAGGCTGGCGCGCCAGGCCGGTGCCTGGCCCAGTTGCCAGCCGTCGAGCAACCGCGCCAGCGCTGCGCCGCGCTGCTGTTCTTCCAGGCGCAGCTCGGCGGTTTCGCGGTTGGCCAGCAAGAACCGGCTCCAGTGGCCGAACGCTTCGGCGTCTTCAGCCTGGCAAGCATGGTACAGACGCGCCAGCACCGGCCAGTCGAGGCAGGCTAGGGTGTCGTGCACCTGCTCACGCTGCCAACCGACAAAACTGTCCACGCCCCGAACCCAGCCGGCCTCGACCGCCCACTCCAGGCCTTGCGAATAGGTAAAACCACCCACCGGCAAGCCGGGGCTGGCCAACTGCAGCAGGCGCAGCAGCGCCAGGTCGCTGTTCATCAACCGGCCAGTACCAGCGCGGCGCCGGCCAACAGGCCACCGCCAAAGGCCTTCTGCAGGCCGCTGTGACGGCGCAGCAGGCAACCGACTGCAAAGCCCGCGGCCAGCAGCAAGCCGCTGACCGCGACAAACCCTGCGCTGAATTGCCAGAAAGCGCTCGGGGTGGCTTCTACGCCATGGGCCCAGCCATGGAACAGGGCGAACACCGGCATGGCCATGGCCAGCAGCAACTGGCGGCTCGGCAGCAGCACCGCCCCGGCAGCCACCAGCAGCGACACGGCAATCAGGGTTTCCATGCCCAGCACATCGCCGAACAGGTGACCGCACACAGCGCCACCGAACATGGCCGCCAGAGTCGCCAGAGGCAACGTCAGGTTGCGCCGGGTCAACGCGGCGAGCACGCCGGTGCCCAGCAGCATCAGCAGGTGATCGAGCCCGGTCAGCGGGTGCAGCAGGCCGTCCTGCAGCGGGTTGCTGTCATGGCCTGGATGGGCGAAGGCTGGCAGTGCCAGCATCAACAGAAACAGGGCGAAAGTCTTTTTCATCGGTTGCTCCAGGGCAGTTCAGGAATGGGCAGGCAGGCGTACGAACGGGTGATCGTGGCCATGGCCATGGGCATGACTGTGGCTGTGGCCATGCGGTGCACTTTGGTAAGCGCCCGCTTCAGGCTCGAACGGGGCCTGTTCGGCCTCTACCGTCAGGCCCAGCCCCCGCAGCATGTCGTCCAGCACATGGTCGTGCTGGAAGCGCAACAGCCCGGGCTCGATCTGCAGCGGTACATGGCGGTTACCCAGGTGGTAGGCGGCGCGGGCCAATAGATGTGGATCGGCACAGCGCACCGTCGACACCGCCTCGGGCGCCGCCAGCACGCGGATCAGCTGGGTGCCCTCGGCATCGGCCAGCAGTTCACCTCCGCGCAGCAGGTGGCCGCGCTCCAGCATCAGCCCGGCTTCGCGGCCATCGTCCAGGGTTACTCGCAGGCGGCTCTTGATACGGCTGTCCACGTCGAGGGTGACAGTGCCACTGACAACCCGCGTGCCGGGTTCGGAGATACGGCGGCTCAAGACAATCATTTGTGCTCCTCAGAACAGGAAATAGCGCTGGGCCAGCGGCAGTTCGCTGGCCGGTTCGCAGACCAGCAGTTCGCCATCGGCACGCACCTGATAGGTCTGCGCATCGACTTCGATCAGCGGCTGCAGGGTGTTGTGGACCATGTCCGGCTTGCGTACCCGCCGACAGCCGTTGACCACGCCAATCAGGCTGCGCAGGTTCAGCTCCTCGGCCAGCCCGCGGTCCATTGCCGCCTGGGGCAGGAATGTCATGCGTGTGGCATGCCGCGCCGCACCCAGCGCGCCGAACATCGGCCGATAGTGCACAGGCTGGGGGGTGGGTATGGAGCCGTTGATGTCGCCCATGGGCGCGGTGACGATCATCCCGCCCTTGAGCACCAGGGCCGGCTTGACCGCAAAGAACGCTGGCGACCACAGCACCAGGTCGGCCAGCTTGCCGACCTCCACCGAGCCCACTTCGTGACCGATGCCATGGGTGAGTGCCGGGTTGATGGTGTACTTGGCGATGTAGCGCTTGACCCGGAAGTTGTCGCTGTATGGGGTGTCCGGTGCCAGCGGCCCGCGACGCAGCTTCATCTGGTGCGCCACCTGCCAGGTGCGCAGCACCACCTCGCCAACCCGGCCCATGGCCTGGGAGTCGGACGAGGTCATGGCAAAGGCGCCCATGTCGTGGAGGATATCCTCGGCAGCGATGGTTTCGCGGCGAATGCGTGACTCGGCGAAGGCCACGTCCTCGGCGATGCTCGGGTCCAGGTGGTGACAGACCATGAGCATGTCCAGGTGCTCGTCCACGGTGTTGATCGTGTAAGGCAGGGTCGGGTTGGTCGAGGATGGCAGCACGTTGGCCTGGCCCGCCGCACGGATGATGTCCGGGGCATGGCCGCCACCGGCACCTTCGGTATGGAAGGTGTGAATGGTGCGGTCGCCGATGGCCGCCAACGTGTCTTCGATACAGCCCGACTCGTTGAGGGTGTCGGTGTGAATTGCCACCTGGATATCCATTTCCTCGGCCACGCCCAGGCAACAGTCGATGGCTGCTGGCGTAGAGCCCCAGTCTTCATGCAGCTTGAGCCCGACAGCGCCTGCGGCAATCTGCTCGCGCAGCGCGTCCGGCCGCGAGGCATTGCCCTTGCCCAGCAGCCCGATGTTGATCGGCAAGCTGTCGGCAGCCTGCAACATGCGCGCAAGGTACCAGGGGCCGGGCGTGCAGGTGGTGGCATTGGTGCCAGTGGCCGGCCCGGTTCCACCGCCGATGAACGTGGTGACACCGCTGTTCAATGCCTCGTCCACCTGCTGTGGGCAAATGAAGTGGATATGCGAATCGACACCACCGGCGGTGACGATCTTGCCCTCGGCCGCGATCACCTCGGTCCCTGGCCCGACTGGCACGTTCACGCCCGGCTGCACATCGGGGTTGCCGGCCTTGCCGATCACCGCGATGCGTCCATGCTTGATGCCGATGTCGGCCTTGACGATGCCCCAGTGGTCGATGATCAGCGCATTGGTCAACACCAGGTCCATGGCCTCGGCCGCCAGCATCTGGCCCTGCCCCATGCCATCGCGAATGACCTTGCCGCCGCCGAACTTCACCTCTTCGCCGTAGATCGTGAAGTCTTTCTCGACCTCCACCCATAGCGCAGTGTCGGCCAGGCGCACGCGGTCGCCAACTGTGGGCCCGAACATGTCGGCATAGGCCTGACGGGAAATACGGCTCATGCCCTGCCCTCCAGCGCGCCCATCACCTTGCCCTGAAAACCATAGACCTCACGCTTGCCGGCGTAAGCCACCAGTTGCACGGTACGCGCCTGACCCGGCTCGAAGCGCACGGCAGTGCCGGCCGGGATGTCCAGGCGAAAGCCCAGGGTGGGCGCCCGGTCGAACACCAGCGCGTCGTTGACTTCATAGAAGTGGTAGTGCGAGCCGACCTGCACCGGCCGGTCGCCATGGTTGGCCACACTGACGCTGACCGTTTCTCGGCCACTGTTCAACTCGATGTCGCCCGCGGCGACCTGGATTTCACCTGGGATCATGCGACGCTCCTTGGCGGTTTCAGACGATGGGGTCATGCACGGTCACCAACTTGGTGCCATCCGGGAAGGTCGCTTCGACCTGCACGTCGTGAAGCATTTCAGCGATACCGGGCATCACCTGCTCACGGGTCAGCACTTCACGCCCCAGGCTCATCAGTTCGGCGACTGTGCGGCCATCGCGGGCGCCTTCGAGCACCGCGGCACTGATCAGCGCCACGGCCTCCGGGTAGTTGAGCTTCAGGCCACGGGCCAGCCGCCGCTCCGCCAGCAGCGCGGCAGTGAACAGCAGCAGTTTGTCTTTCTCTCTCGGGGTAAGCTCCATGGTGCTCTCTCAGGTAGCCCAGATACGCGGTGGGCAGGCTGGCAGGCCGAGGATGGCCGGGCGCAGCACATGCCACAGGCGTTGCAGGGTGCGTTGCAGGTGTTGGTTGTCATGGTCGAGCACCCGGATCACCAGCAACGACCCGAGCAGGGTCGCACCGGCCGGGTTGCCCAATTCATCGAGTAGCGGGCGAACCTGCTCCAACACGGCCTGATTGGCAGGTGCGGCGCAGAAGGTGGCGAGTAGCGGGTGCCCACCCAGCTTGCCCAGGTGCCCGCCTGCGAGACGCAGGCGCTCATGCAGGCCAACCTCGTCAGGCAGTTCGATGTGCAAGAGGCTGTCGAGGGCGCCGTGGTCGAAACGCTCGTGCATGACCGGCCGGCCCAGGCACAGGGTTTCCCAGGCCAGCAGGCGGGCGCCCGGTTCAAGGGTAAAACGGCTGGCGAGGCTGGCCCGGGCGCCGGAGAAGAAGATGCTGTCCTGCGGCAGCCACTCCAGGGTGCTGCCCGCGGCCAGATGGAAGCGTTGGGCCAACCGCGCGGTCGGGCCGATGCTGCGGTAGAACTTGCTGGCGCCGGGCATGGTCAGCAGCGCGTGGCTACCCGGTTCCAGGTGAATGTCCAGTTCCAGGCGGTCGCCGGCGACGATGCCGCCTGGCGGGTGCAGGACATAGACATGGCACGGCGCACCTTCAGGATAGAAAGGCCGCTGCACCAAAAGAGGTCCGAAATGCTTCCACGCACCAAGGCGGGTCACGCCGCCGCGCTGGACAAAGCGCAACTGCAGGTGAGCACTCCAGCCCGCATCGTCTTGCTGTTGTTCGATCTGCTCCGCGAGCGACATCCTGCGGCCCCTGAAATCCGTGGCCTGCTGGCCGTTTAGAGGGTCCGGCGCGGGCGCCTGCTAGCGCGCACGGCCTGACCACTCGATCAAATTCGCAGGCTGGATATAGCAGGTTGCGGGCCAACTTCGCAGGTGAACGATGATGAAACCTGTGCAGTGCCCGCTCTGGCATCGGGCATGCGGGGGAATGGCGCACAAAGCAGGGGCGTGTGTCGGCCCTGTTTCGGTGCCGGCATACGTGAAAATGGGGCTGCGTTGAGCCCCACAATATCAAGCCTCAGTAATCGAAGCGGTCCACGGCACGCCGACGCTCGTTGTCATCACGCCGGTCATAGATGGCCGTGGTCTGGATATTGGCATGGTGCGCCAGCTTCTGCGCAATCGACAGGTCGTGCTCTTCGATCACCCGGGTAATGAATGCCCGGCGAAAATCGTGCGGCATGATCTTCACCCCCACCTGCGCGCCGCGCTGGCGGGCTATGTAGTAGATCGCATGCTTGGTAATGCGTGCCCGGGTAATGTGATTGCCGCGACGGATGCGGTTGAACAGGAACGGGTCATCTTCCGCCCCGGCAGGCAGGTCCTGGCGGCGCAGTTCAAGCCAGGCCTGCAGCTTCTCGAACGCCCACGGCGGTGCGTACTTGACCAGCTGGTGATTGCCCTTGCCCACCACCTGCAGGCTGCGTGCCTCGAAGTCGACCTGGTCAAGGTCGATGTCGACCGACTCCGACTTGCGCATGCCGGTACCGTACAGCAAGGCAATGATCGCCGCATCACGCACCCCCTGTGGCCGCGGGTCGGCAGCGCACACATCCATCAGTTCGCGGATCAGGCTGCGGCGCAGGTTGCGCCCTGGCGGCAGGCGCGAGCCTGTGGCTGGCTTGACCTCGCGAATACGCAACAGCTGCTCGTGGTCGATCAGGCCCTGACGCCAGGCCTCGTTCATCACCCCGCGAATCGCGTTGACGTACAGCGACGAGCTGTTGGGCGCGTAACCATCGGCACGCAGGGCAGCCACCAGTGCAATCACATGGCCCGGCTCGAGCCGATGCCAAGGCACATCGACAATGTTGCAGTCGACAAAACCTAGCCGGTCGGCGGCGTCCTGAAGAATGTAGCGCATGGTTTGCTGGCTGGATGGGGCCAGACGGGCCATGTACTGCAGCAGCGGATTTTTCGAGAGGTCGGACAAAACGTGAATCCTGTAGCGAAGCGTCAGCCGGCACTGAACCAGGCAAACCCTGAAGCAAGTCAAAACGACAGCCAAGCCAGTCCGAATGACCGCAACACGCGCGTGTCATTCGGACCCTGAGAAGTGCCATCACCTTGATATTCAAGGGCTTTGCAACTGGCACGGATCGTGATCTTACCCCAATTGATGCCTACTGAACGAACCTGCCGGTCCTGCCGCAGCCCTGGGCAGACGAAATGCCCGGTCAACACAGCCAGGCGCGGCCTTGTGTCGCGACAGGGCCCCAAAGCGCCCCCCACAAATGCTGATGAGACCTGCACAAATACTTTTTGCCTGATTACGGCTGATCACCAGCGGCCAAAGTACCGCTAGACAATAGCCGCCGCCCACCACCCTGGAAACATCTGCTGCACCCGCGGCTCGGCGAAGCGTTCGTCAATCAGCACCAGTACACCACGGTCCTGGTCACCCCGAATAACCCGGCCCGCCGCCTGGATCACCTTGCGCACGCCCGGGTAGAGATACGCGTAATCGAAACCCGCGCCAAATTGCCGCCCCAGGCGCTGTTTGAACTGCTCGTTGACCGGGTTGACCTGAGGCAGCCCCAGGGTGGCGACAAACGCGCCAATCAGCCGCGTGCCCGGCAAATCCACACCTTCGCCGAAAGCGCCGCCCAATACGGCAAAGCCCACACCTCGGCCATCGGCGACAAAGCGATCGAGAAATGCCTGGCGAGCCGCCTCGTCCATGCCCGGCTCCTGTGACCACCGCGGAATCTGGCCATGCTGCTCGGCCAACAGCCCTGCCACCTGTTGCAGGTATTCAAAGCTGCTGAAGAACGCCAGGTAGTTACCCGGCATGCGCTCATACTGCCGGGCAATCAGGTCAACGATCGGCGCCAGGGAGGCTTGGCGCTGCTGGTAACGGGTGGACACCTGGCTGGCAATGCGCACTTCCAGCTGTTCGGCACGGAACGGCGCGGCCACGTCCAGCCAGGCGGTATCGGCTGGCATGCCCAGCAGGTCGCTGTAGAAATGCCGTGGGCTCAACGTGGCGGAAAACAGCGTCACACTGCGCGCCGCCTGCATGCGCGGTGCCAGCAGCCGCGCCGGGGTGACATTGCGCAGGCACAGCGTGGCCAGCCGCCGCTTGCGCGGGCCCTGGCGCTGGCTGATGTCGAACAGAAAGTGCTCGTCGAACAGTTCGGCAACCCGGCAGAACTGCAAGGCCTGATAGTAGAACTGCAACACCTGGGGGTCGATGTGCGTGGGCGCCTGGTTCATCTGCTCCTGAATCACCCCGACGCACTGCTGCAGGGCGCGCAGTAGCCCTTCAGGCAGCGACTCGCTGGCCTGGTACGGCGCACGCTGCTCTCTATACAGCGCGTTCCACTGCCTGTTCAGGCGGTCCAGCGCACTGACCAGCCCAGGCGGTTTGCTCTGGCGCAACGCCAGCAGCTGGCCCTGGTCAAGGCTGGCGCTGTACATGCCTCGCCCCCGCTCGACCAGGTTATGCGCTTCGTCCACCAGTACTGCCACTCGCCACTGGTTGAGCTGGGTCAGGCCGAACAGCAAAGCATGCGCATCGAAGTAGTAGTTGTAGTCGGCGACCAGCACGTCGGCCCAGCGCGCCATCTCCTGGCCCAGGTAGTACGGGCACACCTGGTGCGCCAAGGCCACTTCACGCAGGTTGGCGCGGTCGAGCAACGGCAGTGCTGCCGCAGCCTCGCGCGCAGCCGGCAAACGGTCGTAGAAGCCTGCGGCCAATGGGCAGGACTCACCATGACAGGCCTTGTCCGGGTATTCACAGGCTTTGTCGCGAGCGATCAGCTCCAGTGTGCGCAGGGCAGGTTGCGGCGTGGCATCGGTGATCTGGCGCATGGCATCCAGGGCGAGTGCCCGGCCTGGTGTCTTGGCGGTGAGAAAAAACAGCTTGTCCAGCTGCTGCGGCACCATGGCCTTGAGCAGCGGGAACAAGGTACCAAGGGTTTTGCCAATGCCGGTGCTGGCCTGGGCCATCAGGCAACGACCGGTGCTCACCGCCTTGTACAAGGTTTCAGCCAACTGCCGCTGGCCCTTTCGGAACTGTGGGTAGGGGAAACTCAGCGCCAGCAGGCCTTGGTCACGTTCGGCCAAGCGTCGTTGCTGCCATCGAGCCCAGCCCAGAAAGCGCTGGCACTGGGTTTCGAAGAAGGCCTGCAACTCGGCAGCCGAACAGTGCTCAGCGAACAGCGTCTGGCCGTCGCTGTCCACGTCGAGGTACACCAGCGCCACCTCGATGGCCGGCAGTTGTCGTGCCTGGCACATCAACCAGCCATAGACCTTGGCCTGTGCCCAGTGCAACTGACGGTGATTGGCCGGTTGACGCGCCAGATCGCCACGGTGCGTCTTGATCTCTTCCAGGCGATTGCTGGCAGGGTCATAGCCGTCGGCACGGCCCCGCACCCTGAGGGTTTCGAACTGGCCTTCAAGGGCGATTTCCGACTCGTAGCCAGCAGCCCGCCGTGCGACCACCCGCTGATGCCCTTCGATACCCTCCTGGGCGGTGGGCGATGGCGTGAAGCGCAGGTCCAGGTCGCCGACCTTGGCGCTGAACTCACACAAGGCGCGCACCGCTACGCTGTAGCTCAAGGTGTTTCGCTCCAGCGCACGTGGCACACCGCGACCGGCAGGCCGTGTTGCCTGCAGAACTCCAGCCAGCGCAGCTGATTGTCCTGCAGGCGGTCACCGGGCCCCTTGACCTCGACCATGCGATAACGGCCCTGCTCGGGCCAGAACTGAATCAGGTCGGGCATGCCGGCACGGTTGCTGCGAATGTCCTGCAACAGGCGCAGGAAACATTGCTTGAGCGCTGCGGCCGGCAGGCACGCCAAGGCCTGTTCCAGCAGTTCCTCGCTGAGCATGGACCAGGACACGAACGGCGACTGCAGCCCCTGTTTGGCCACGTAGCAGTCGAGAATCGCCTGGCGATGGCTACCCTCGTCGAGCCGCCCGAGGCAGCGTTCGAACAGTGCACTGCGCCGTTGCTGGAAGTCGCTGTCGTGCAGGTCCTGTGGCGCGGCCTGGAACGGGTTGAAGAATGCGCCGGGCACTGGAGCGAAGATGGCCTCCCAGCACAACAGGCCAAACAGGCTGTTGAACAGCGTGTTCTCCACGTAATGCGCCTGCCCCCCCTCTTGCATCAGGTGCTGACGCACGGCTTCTTCAACACCCAGCGCAGCGTGCCCACGGGGCAGTTCGAGCTCGATCAGTTCCAGCGGCGTGGTGCGCTGGCGCCGCTGTGGCGGGCCGCCGAGTTTGCGCGCCAGGCGTGGCAGCATGCGCTGCAGCGCCTGCTCCTCCAGCGCGTTGGCAGGTGCCGCTGCCAGTTGCAACGCCCGTGCATGGGCCTGGTGCCACTGTTCGCTGCGCTCCAGCACCCTCACCTGGCGAATGCGCGCCTGGGGATGGTTGCACTGCGCATACACAGCCGTGGCCAGGTCCCATTCACCCAGGCGTTCGCATTGTTGGCCCACGGCGAATTGCAGCCGCGCATGGCGCCGGGCCAGCCAGGGGTTGTCGCTGTGCAGGCCCTGCAGGGTGGCAAGGATCGGCAGCGGGTCGCCGCCCTGCTCCAGGCGCTCGGCGCACTGGTGCAGCGCCATGGCCAGGTCGACATCGTCACGTTGCTGCAAGGCACGAGAATCAGGGCTGAACGGCACCTGCTCGTAACGCAGCACGCCCAGGTCGGCGAGGACGAAGTCTGACCAGTCCTGGTACAGGTTGCCGAAGAACAGCAGGCGCATGCGGTCGCACAGAGGTTGCAGGCACCACTGCAGGATGCGCACCTCGCTTTCGGGAAACCATTCGACCAGTGACCGGGCCGCCAGCGCCAGGGGTTGCAGCTGTGCCAACAACTCATGCTTGGCCGCGCGCGGGCGGTTCAGTTGCCGGGCGAAGCAGCGGGCCAGTTCTTCCTTGCGCAGCAAGGCGAACAGCTGTTCAAGGTCCAGTTGCTCGGGCTCCCGTACCCAGCCGAGGGCCAGCAACGGCTGCAGCGCCAGCGCAGTATCGCCGATTTCGGCGTAGTCGAGCCGATCGCTGCGAAACAACTCGCCTTTGCGCATCACCATGCGCACCATCAAGGCCTGGGCTGGCGCTTGCAGTTGACTGAAGGTACGGATGAAGGCCAGTTCCTGATCATCCAGCAGGTCCTGGTAGCGCTGTTCGACCCACAGCACGACCTGGCGGAAGTTATGCAGGTAGTAGAACGGGTCGTCGACGGAATGGGCGATCACGGGCGGAAGTCAGATGGCGGCAACAGGCACTGTTTATACATACAGATAGCCCTCCATGACAAGCGCCGCGGGTCGCGTCACAATCAACCAAGGGTTCAGGGGCTGCACTGCAGCCCCCGTAGCGTTCACGCCTGTTCAGTTGCGCCAGCCATCCCGCCCGCCTCGACCTTGGCACTGCCAATGGGTGCCTGTAGCAGCAGGAAGTACGCCACCGCCGAGCACAGCGCCACCACCGCGCTGATCATGAACGCCGTGGTGAACGAGCCCGAGTACTGGATGCTGAAGCCCGTCGCGATCGGTGCCACCGAGCCTGCGATGTAGCCGCCGAAGTTCTGGATCGAACCAAACGAGGCCACGCGCTGGCTGTCGACAATGGTGTTGACGATCATCCAGGCGGTGGCACTGGCCATATTGATGCTGAACAGCGCCAGGCAAAGCAGCATGATGCACCCCGTCAGGCCGGTGACGAACGACAGTGGCAAGGTGAACAGCGCTGCCAGCACCAGGCCAGTGATGACACTGAACTTGCGGCTGCCCAGCACGCTCATGCCACGCCTTACCAGCCAGTCACAGAAGCGCCCGGCAACGATGGTCCCCGCCGCACCGAAGCCATACGCCAGCGACACCACCCAGGCGGTCTTGTACAGGTCCAGGCCATGCTCGCGCTCGAAGTAGCCCGGCAGCCAGGTCAGGTGCAGCCAGAGCATGTAGATCACCCCCATGAAACCCAACACCGCGCCCCAGGTACTGCGGTGCTTGAACAGATCAAGCCAGCCGGCAAAGTACGAAGCCTTCGGCGCGGTTGCCGTGGCGGCCGCAGCCTGGCGCTCACTCGGCAGCGGTTTGCCTTCGGCGGCAAGCTCTGCCAGAAAACGGGCCTTGCTCTTGTAGAAGGTCAGCCAGCACAGCGCCAGCACCACGCCGATCACGCCGGTAATGATGAACATGCCGCGCCAGCCAAAGTTGACCATGAACAGCGTCAGCAAAGGCGGCGCAAGGCAGGGGCCAAGACAGGTCGACGACCAGACCACGCCGGTCGGGGTGCCGCGCTCGTTGGCGTCGAACCACTCCGACAATGCTTTGGCCGCCGATGGGAACATCGGCGCCTCGCCAATCCCCAGCAACACCCGCAGGCCCATGACACCGGCAAAACTGTTGACCATGCCAAACGCCGCCTGGGCAACCGACCAACCCAGCAACGAGGCGCCGAGGGCGATCTTGCTGCCCAGGCGGTCAATGATCATGCCCATTGGCAACTGGGCAAAGGCATAGGCAATGGAAAACGCCGACAACAGGATGCCCATCTGCGACGGGCTGATCATCATGTCTTTCTGGATGGAGGTGTTGGCGATCGACAGCGCACTACGGTCCAGGTAGTTGACGATGCCGATCAGCAGCAGGAACACGACGGTAATGCGCTGGTACTTCTTCATTGGGTTCATGTGATGACCTTTATTATTATTGTTGCCGCGCTGTCAGCGCCTTGACGATCCCTCGATGATGCTGCGCCCCTCCCTGACGCAGCGAGCCGTTCAAAGCGGGCGGGCGGTGGCCGCGACCTCCAGCAGGCCACGTCGGCCGAGGTTGTCGATCAACGCGCGCAGGCCGAAGTCCCACTGCGGTGCCAGATCGCTGGTGGTCACGCGGTTGCACAGGGTACCCAGTTGCGGGTTGCTGATGCTCACCACGTCACCCGGTTTGTGGGTAAAGCCGTTACCCGGCTGATCGCGGTCCTGCTTGGGGGCGAACAGGGTACCGAGGAACAGCACCAGGCCGTCAGGGTACTGGTGGTTTTCGTTGAGGGTTTGCTGCACCAGGTCTTGCGGGTCACGGCTGATCTGGCGCATGGAACTGCGCCCGGAGAGGATAAAGCCGTCCTCGCCTTCCACCCGCAGGTCCACCTCGGCAGCACGCACATCGTCCAGGCCGAAGCTTTCGTCGAACAACCGCAGCAGCGGGCCCAGTGCAGTGGAAGCGTTGTTGTCCTTGGCCTTGGACAGCAGCAACGCACTACGCCCTTCGAAGTCGCGCAGGTTGACGTCGTTGCCGAGCATGGCGCCCTTGATGCTGCCATTGCTCGACACGGCCAGCACCACTTCCGGCTCTGGGTTGTTCCAGCTGGACTTGGGGTGGATGCCGATGTCGGCGCCGTGGCCAACCGCAGACAGCGGTTGGGCCTTGGTGAACACTTCGGCATCCGGGCCTATACCCACCTCCAGGTACTGCGACCACAGGCCCTGCTCTACCAGCACCTTGCGCAGCGCTTCGGCCTGAGCCGAGCCGGGCACGATCTGCGACAGGTCGGCGCCGATGCGGCTGGCCAGGGTGTCACGGATGGCGTCGGCCTTGCCCGGGTCGCCCTTGGCCTGTTCTTCTACCACACGCTCCAGCAGGCTGGTGGCGAAGGTCACACCAGCGGCCTTCACCGCTTGCAGGTCGATCGGCGCCAGCAGCCACGGCTGGTGCGGGGTGCGCCGTGCGGGATCGCTGTTGCCCAGCAATGCCGGCAGCGCAATCAAGGGTTCGGCCAGCGGCAAGGCACGCAGGTAGGCCACCGGATCGTCCACTTCCAGCAGTGCCGAGACGGTCGCCACGTGGGTGCTGATATTGTAGACGGCGCCGGCTTTCACCAGCACCACCGCCGGCCCCTGCTCCGGCAACCAGACGCGCCCTACCCAGCTGCCGCGGTCGAAAACGCTGGCATCATGGCTCAGTGGCAGCGGTTGATTGGCGTTCGTTCGATCAGTCATCTGTGTTCCCTTGCTTTGCATCATTGGAAAAGTCCCGGCAGTTGCAACTGCCCAGCCACGCGCTCAAGGTCGGCTATCAGCTGCGGCGAAAGGCTCACGCCCTGCTCCAAGGCCTGTCGACGCAGGGCAAGGCCTGCTTGCCCCGGCAGGCGTACCGGGCGTTCGGGGTCGAGCGGGCGGCTTGCCAGAACCAATCCCCCCAGGAAGCTGGTTTCGTCGAGGAACGCCTCCAGGCCGCCGAACATGCGCGGGTCAATCACCAGCGCAGTGGCCGAGGCGCCCCACTGGTCCGGTGCATCCTTGCGCCCATGGCCGGCCAGCCCCGAGGTGAGGGCTTCGACCAACAGCGCAAGGGCAAACCCTTTATGGCCAAAGGCCTGGCCGCCGAGCGGCAGGATGCTGCCTTGCGGGCGGGTAAAGAAATCGCCCGGGTCATCGCTGAGCTGCCCGTCATTGCTCACCAGCACCGGGTGCGGCAGACGTCGGCCGGCATCGCGGCATTGGCCGACCAGGCCAAGGGTGACGGTGGACATGCTGACATCCAGCAGGATCGGCTCACCCTGGGTCGGGATACCGGCAGCAATCGGGTTGGGGGTGTACACCGGGTCGATGCCGCCATGAGCACAGACCAGCCCCACCGACGGATCCGACGAGTAGACCATGGCCAGCAACCCTTGGTCTGTGTATGGCTTGAGGTAGGCGGCCAGGCAGCCGATATGGGCAGCGCGGCGTACTACCGCAATACCGATGCCCTGCTTGGTCGCGCCCGCGGCCGCGCAATCCAGTGCCCGGCTGACGCAATAGGGCCCCAACACGTAGTGGCCGTCGAACAGGCTGGAAATACCACTGTCGGCGACCTGTTCCAGCGCCTGCGCGCTGGCCTTGACCTGGCCGCTGAGCATGCCGTCGATGTAGCGGCTGACCAGGTTGAGGCCATGGGTACGGTGGCCGAGCAGTTCGCCTTCGAGCAGCACACGGGTCACCACCTGGGCGACGTCCACGTCGGCTCCGGCTTTCATGAACAGTTGCTCGACAAACGTGGTAAGCGCTTGCACGTTGTACAGCGTGGTTTGAATCATTGCAGTTGCCTCGCAAATGGGACGGGAGCGGTCGATCAGGTCACGGCGCCGATCTGCCACGGGACGAACTCGTTTTGCCCGTAGCCGTGCTGTTCGCTCTTGCTGCGTTCCCCGGAGGCAATGCGCAGCATCTGCTCGAAGATGAATGCGCCGCGCTCCTCGATGCTGGTGGAGCCATCGGCGATGCCGCCGCAATTGACGTCCATGTCCTCTTGCTGGTGCTCGAACACCCGGTTGTTGGTTGCCAGCTTGATCGATGGCGCCGGGGCACAGCCGTAGGCCGAGCCGCGGCCGGTGGTGAAGGCGATCAGGTTGGCCCCGCCGGCCACCTGACCGGTGGCCGAGACCGGGTCGTAGCCGGGGGTGTCCATGAACACCAGGCCCTGGGCACGCACGGCTTGCGCGTACTGATACACATCGACCAGGTTGCTGGAGCCCGCCTTGGCCACTGCGCCCAGGGATTTCTCGAGGATAGTGGTCAGCCCCCCTGCCTTGTTGCCGGCCGAGGGGTTGTTGTTCAATTCGGCGTTCATACGCTGGCAGTAGTCTTCCCACCAGCGAATGCGCGCCACCAGCTTCTCCCCCACCTCACGGCTTACCGCGCGCCGCGTGAGCAAGTGCTCGGCACCATAGATTTCCGGGGTTTCGGAGAGAATGGCGGTACCGCCGGCGGCCACCAGGCGGTCAACGGCATTGCCCAGTGCCGGGTTGGCGGTGATCCCCGAATAGCCATCTGAGCCGCCGCACTGCAGGCCGACCACCAGGTGGCGGGCACTGACAGGCTGGCGCCGTACCTGATTGGCCTCGGCCAACAGAGCCTTGACCTGGGCGATACCGGCAGCGATGGTTTTCGAAGTGCCCCCGATCCCTTGGATGGTAAAGGCGCGCAGTTGCGCACTTGCCTGCAGGCCTTGGGTTTCCAGCAGGGTTTCGATCTGGTTGGTTTCGCAGCCCAGGCCGATGATCAGCACGGCAGCGAAGTTGGGGTGGACGGCGTAACCGGCCAGGGTGCGGCGCAACAGGCCCAGGGCTTCACCGCTCGGGTCAACTGCGCAACCGGCACCGTGGGTCAGGGCGACCACACCGTCGACATTCGGGTAGTCGGCCAGCACCTCGGGGTGAATGTCACGGCGGAAATGGTCGGCCACGGCCCGGGCCACGGTCGCCGAACAGTTTACCGAGGTGAGAATGCCGATGTAGTTGCGGGTGGCGACACGGCCATCGGCGCGCACGATGCCCTGGAACTGCGCGGCGCTGCCTGGCAGGCTGCGGGTATCGACACCAAACGCGTAGTCACGGGCAAAATCGCCCATCTGCACGTTGTGCACATGCACATGGTCGCCAGCGTCGATCGCCTGGGACGCAAAACCGATGATCTGCCCGTAACGGCGCAACGGCTGGCCTTGCGCCACAGGCTCGGTGGCGAGCTTGTGGCCTGAAGGGATGGGCTGGCGCACGGTAATCGCCTCGGCATCCAGGCGCACGCCTGGCAGCAGGGCCTGGCGGGCAATGACGACGTTGTCCAAAGGGTTGAGGCGGATGACGGCGGGGTCACCGGATTTGGCAATCAGTTGCATGGGACCTCTCAGGGCGGAGCGGCTGACTTCTTGTTATGGCTGTAGCCACTGTAAGAAGCCTGGTGCCGCATTCCCAATGAGATGATCCGATCGAGCGATAACCTGAAGTTATCGCAAGGGTATTCCGGTGCGTTATCTTCAATCGGCTAGTGTGGTGTTTTGCAAATACGGCCAATAACTCGCGAGCG
>NZ_JBAMDI010000187.1:0-16026 GCF_036961695.1 Pseudomonas sp. CGJS7
CCTCACGGGCCATGCTCCATGCGTCCCGCTTGAGCGATTCCATGCTGCGGTCGGTGTACTGCTTGGATTGTTCGAGATTGCTCGACAGACCGTTGTTCAACTGGCCGACATTCGCCGCGTCGGTCGGCACTGTACCGGCCGCCACATTGGTCACGCGGCGCTCGTTGCCCACGCCGCCTACGGAGACCGTATTGGCCTGATCGGCCACCGAGTTGTTGCCGAGCGCGACAGCGTTGCTCGCCAACGCTCTGGCGCCATTACCCAGCGCGGTGCTGTTGTTGCCCGAGGCAGTCGCGCCGGCGCCGCCCGCAGCCGCATTGTTGCCCGTCGCAGTCGGCGCAGCGATATTGTCCTGGCTGACCTGGAATAAACCTGTCGAACCGTTCTTGACGTTGGTGACGTCGCCCTCGAGCGCGGTGATCCGGCTGTCAGACTGAGCGATGTTGCCGGCCACCTCGTTGACACGGTTGTCGGTGTAGCTCTTGGCCTCATCGATCGCTTCGTTCACGCGATTGTCGGTATAGGTGTTGGCTTGATTGACGGCGTTCGCCACACCTGCCTGCAACTGGGATACGTTGACCGCGTCGTCGCTCGCCAAGCCGGCGGCTACGCCGCCAATGGTGCGCCCACCGACCTGCACTTGGCCGGTCGAATCGCTGCTGCCGACATAAGCCGCATCGTAGCCGCTCTGCGCGCCGACCGTGGTCGCCGAACTAGCACCGATCGCGACCGAGTTGGCGTGATTGGCGACCGAACGCGACCCCATCGCCATTGCGCCCTCCGCGGAGGCGGCGGCACCGTCGCCCAAGGCGATACCGTAGAGGGCGGCGGCACTGATCTGAGCGCCGCGGCCCATGGCGATGCCTGAGACCGCCTCGGCGGCGATCGAGGATTGCGCGCCGATCGCGATCGAATCCATTCCGCTGGCGGTAGCGCTGGCCGTGGCGTTACCACCCACCGCCACCGAGCCGTTGCCGTCCGCGTTGGCGCCCTTGCCGAGTGCGGTGGCGTTGACGCCGCCGGATTTCGACTGGAACCCGATCGCGGTCGAATTGTTTCCGATACTGGCGGCGCCCGCACCGATCGCCGTGCTCAGAACGCCTTGAGACAATGTTTGATCGCCGATTGCCGTAGATTGACCGCCCGTCGCTCTCGCGCCGTTGCCGTACGCACTCGCGTTATCGGCCCTAGCATCCGCACCGTTGCCGCACTGTATTCTTCCGTTGGTGCCGTCGTCGTTAGTACAAGCTACATCCGCCGCCAGCGCGCTGCCCGACATGAAACCAGCAGTGGCCAACACGAGTAAGGCAGAAATTACAGAGCGCGTACTCTTTTTCCGGCCGCTCGCCAGTTGGGACGCTACCGCCAATGTCTCCGAGTTCTTACTCCAAACTATCCGATAGATCGTATTCATCAATAACCTCTGCTCAGTTGATTGTCGAGGCCGCCCATTGATGGGCCACGGGTCGGTTCCCGCATGCGCTCGTCTTTAAGTTTGGATATCGGCTTTCTCGAGCTGACATCCGCCCTCGGTAGCAGCGCCGGTAAAGGCGAGCCGTATGCTTGGTGTTTGAACGCCGATGCGTCGCCGGTGGGCTAACTGGTTTAGGCCGTTCGTGAGTTCGAGCAATTCCGACCGTATCGACGGTCGCCCGCTCCAGCCGCTTCGCTGCTCTGTGGAGGTCAGATTAAGAGTTCGGAGTGGCGATGCCAGCAACGCGAATTCATTGCAAAAACGTAACGTCGGAATACTCGCGTCTGACTAGTCGATGGTATTTCCAAGGTGCGTTGCAAGCGCGGATGCTCCCCAGCGGTTTGGATTGCCACGCGTCGGAGAATTTCATTGGTGCGATTAACAGGTGTGGCCGAGCGATTACTGCAAGACGACATGGGTAATGAGTTCAGGGGGGCTGTAGGTGTGAAGAACTTACGCTGCGCGCATCGGCTTGTAACAACCGCTTATCGGGAATGCAGCTGCGCGTATGCCATCTCGAAACAGTGCACCTATTTCATCTGAATTTAGCTATTTTTTTCCAAAGATATAGCGGAGGCTTATTCGATGCTTCGTCAAGTCGCACTTGGTATTTCAACCGTTGATCGGTCCGTCAGGTTCTCGATACTTGATGAGCTCGTATATTGAAACGCGATGAAGTCCGCGACCTGATGTGACGAATAGACATCGAAACTGGTAAAGTCCGGTAAATGTTTGGTTCAGGTTTTATGGCTGCGACGAATCGCTCTGGAGATTGCCGACCACGAGAGCTGTGGCACTAGGCCGGCTCTGAAGTGAGTCGGGAATCGGAAGTCAAACCCTAAGTGAATCGCCCACGGTTCCGTAGACATCTCGCAGCCATAGACTATGGCTCAAGTGGAGGTGGCTATGAGCGCGAAGCGGTACACCGATGAACTCAAGATCGAAGCGGTCCGTCAGATCGTGGAGTACGGTCGGCCGGTGGCCGAAGTGGCCGAGCGCCTGGGCGTATCGGTGCACAGCCTGTACGGCTGGCGACGGCAGCAAGGAAAGGGCGCCGTGGTTCGCTGCGTCGAAAGCGACCAGAACGCGGAAGTGCGTCGCCTGAAGGCGGAACTGCGCCGGGTCACTGAAGAACGAGACATCCTTAAAAAAGCCGCCGCGTACTTTGCTAAGGGGTAAAGGTGAAGTACGCCTTCATGAAGCAGCACGCCGACGAGTTCGGACTGGCGGCCATGTGCCGCGTGTTGAACGTGCACCGCAGCGGCTACTACGCATGGCTTCGCGAGCCGACCAGTGTTCGCGCGCGCGACGATCAACGCTTGCTTGGCTTGGTCAAGCACAGTTGGCTGGAAAGCGGATCGATATACGGTCATCGCAAGATCACTAAGGACCTGCGCGAGCTGGGCCAGACATGCAGCAAACACCGCGTTGCACGTCTGATGAAGCAAGAGGGGTTGCGCGCCATGGAGGGTTACGGACGACGTCCGCGGCCGCTGAGCGGACCGATCGGCGCGGTGGCCAACAACGTCTTGGCGCGCACATTTTCGGCGCAGGAACCCAATCGGGCCTGGGTCACCGACATCACCTACATCCGCACCTACGAAGGCTTCTTGTACTTGGCCGTCGTGCTCGACCTGTTCTCACGCCAGGTCGTAGGTTGGGCCACGCGGCCGACGCAACATACCGACTTGGTGCTACAAGCGTTGTTGGCGGCGGTGTGGCGTCGCAAACCCGAACCGGGACTGCTCCTGCACTCGGATCAAGGCAGTCAGTTCACCAGCGAAGACTGGAAAAGTTTCCTGAAGGCTCATGGCATCGTGTGCAGCATGAGCCGGCGTGGAAACTGTCACGAGAATGCGGCTATGGAAATTTTCTTCCAGTTACTCAAGCGCGAGCGCATCAAGCAACGGATCTACAGCACCCACGCCGATGCGCGGGGCGATGTGTTCGACTACATCGAGCTGTTCTACAACCCTAAGCGGCGGCACAGTTCAAACGATGGCCTGTCCCCGATAGAGCTTGAAAAGCGGCATGCACTAAACGGCTGACGACTGTCTACAAAAAACTGGGCGATTAAATGGATAGTTGAATACCTGCGAAAAATATGCGAACTTGTGAATGAAAAAATGTTGTTTTTAAGCGGTGTGCGAGCTTTTCGGTATCCCGCCTGAATCCCCGATATTCTATTTTCGCCCGTTTCCGCAGCTGTTTCTGGATCGACATTGCGGTATCGATGAGGCCTGTCTGAACGTTGTTCTCAGGCAAATTCTTGTCTGTATCGGCGGCGGGAAAGTCGCGTATATAACACGCGATTCGGTGAAAGTTATCGTCGCCAAGAACTTCTTACCAGTGACGGTGTCTTCCAATTTTGTACAGATTAAAACGGGCGCTGAATCCTGTTCGGAAAGAGAATAGAGAGCGAAAAAAATCAATTCGCTAGCGAGCGCGTTCGCGATCTGTTTGGCGAAATTAGTATTCGCTGCAGGGGAGTGCGGAAACCATGACGTCAAGCTCGGTTCGGCGCGTTTTCGCGCAGAACAATTGCGCAACGCCGGGCCATCGGGGTCGGCGAGACGGAGTCGCTGCCATGGCGAAGCAGGAAGCAGATCAGTTCGATCGACTCGGCGCTCTCTACGAGGACATGGCCACATGGCCATTCCGCAAGTGGATAGAAACGCCGAGCGTGAAGCGGGCCGTTGGCGATGTCGACTCGCTCGATGTCGTCGATTTCGGCTGCGGAAGTGGCTTCTACTCGCGGCTGCTGAAGGCGGCGGGAGCGAATCGGGTTCTGGGCTACGATCTGGCCGAAGGCATGTTGGGATACGCGCGAAACACGGCGCGCATCGAGAACGTCGAAATCGAGTTCAGGTCCGCGCTGACGCCGTCCGATCGCGGTGCGTTCGATCTGGTGTTGGCCGTGTATGTCTTGCCTTATGCAACCTCGCGCGCCGAACTGGCGAGCATGTGCGCGGACATGATGGCGCCGCTTCGTTCCGGCGGAAGATTGGTCGCACTGCCGATACATCCCAATTTCGATCCGGAACCGGCGTACTACCAAGCTTGCGGGTTCACGCTGACTCCCGATCGGCCGGATCGGCCCCACCAAGACGGTGGACGGCTGCTGTTGGACCTGCGCTATCGGCAGCACATCGCGAGCGTACACGCATGGTATTGGTCCGCCGAATCGATCGAATCGGCCTTGCGCTCTGCGGGCGCAGAGTCGGTGGAATGGACGTTGCCCGGTTTGGACGATCGGGTCGATGTCTCGCAAGTTCCAGCGGAATTGCAGGCCTACCTCGATAGGCCTCACGCGGCGATCGTCGAATGCGTCAAAGCCTAGGCCTTCCACCGTTGCCGGTGCGGTAGACGCACCGGTCAAGGCACGGGCGGCCCGGATAAATCGCCCCCGACCGAATCGATGCGCGCGTTGCGCTGCGCGCCGCGGCCGTGGGCGAGCAAAAAAACCGCTTCCAGAACAGATCTCGGCGCCGCCGAGCGCTCGGCAAACAACCATCGAGGTGATCGGGTGTCCATCACGATAGAAGTTCTGGATTCGATCGGCAGTCTCGACCGCATCGACTACCAGGGATTCCACCAGGCCAGCGGCGCGTCGGTGTTCTACGACTGGCGTTTTCTCGACGCCGCCGAACGCTCGCCGTTGTTGCAGCTGATCCGTCCCTACTATCTGTTGGCCAAGGACCGCGGCGAACCGGTCGCGTTCCTGCCCGCTTATCTGCAGCGCGTGTCGGTGGTCGATCCGTTCGGCTTGCTGGCGCGAAGGGCGAATCTGTCTGGCGAAAACGGCGAGCTCGGTTTGTTCAGCCATGTCATGCACTGCTTCAACAGCGGAATCGTATCCACCGTTTCCAGGGCGCAAGTTTTCGCGCCGCTGATGGATCGATTGTCCTCGCTCGCCGCCGCCGCCAATGCGCGTTACTTCGGCTTGCTGAACGTAGCCGACCCGGAACTGGTTCGCCACGCCGCGAACCATCGCATGCATGCCAACCCGGTCGTCGACAGATACCTTCTGGATCTGACCGAGCATTCCGGATTCGAAGCCTTGGTGGCCGCCTTTCCCGCGCCCGGGCGCCGCGAGATGAATCGCCAGTTGCGCAAGTTCGAAGTCAGCGGCGCGACCGCGCGCATGCTGTCGCCGCCGTTCGACGACAGGCTCGAACAATTGGCCGGGCTGTGCCAGCAAACCACTGCGCGCAACGGCACGCCGCAGTATTTTCCGGCCCCGGAGCTGATCCGGTTCGTTCGGTTGTGCGGCGATCTGATCCGCCTGTGCCTGATCGAACAAGACGGCGAATTGGCGGGCGGACTCATTTGCCTGGTCGACAAGCATTTCTTCTGCGTGTGGTCGGCGGGAATGCGTTACGACAAGACCGATTTCAGCCCTTATACGATCGCCTTCGCCCACGCCTACCGGCACGCGTTCGAACTGGGCCTGCCCGTGGTCGAGGCGGGGCGCTTGAACGAGCGCATCAAGCTGCGGCTGGGCCTAAGGCCTGTGCCGCTGTACGCGCTGACCGCCGAGTCGCCGCCGATGCCTCGGCGGACCCGGGCGACCGTCATGCAAGCCGCGAAGGAGCCCGTTCATGGAACCGAATAAGTGCGAATCGTCTGCCGACGACTATCGGGTGTTCGAGCGCAGCCTTGAAGGCAAGGTCCGCTCCAGGCACCACGCCGAGTACGCGAGCTGGCACAGCGCCGCCGCTTGGAACCGGCGCAAGTTCGGCCGCTACCCCGAATACATCGTTCGCGCCACCTGCATCGTCGATGTGGTCGACACGATCCGCTTCGCTCGATCGCACGGCCTGACTGTCAGCGTGAAAGGCAGCGGACACAGCTACGCCGGTTGTTTCTTGCGCGACAACGGCATCTTGCTGGATCTGTCGTTGCTCGACGAATTGAAGATAGATCCGGAGCGGAACCTGGCGATGGCAGGCCCCGGCGTCACGGCCGCACAGCTGACGCAGGCGCTGGCGCGGCACGCACTGGCGTTTCCGACCGGTCACGGCGGCGGGGTGGGATTGGGCGGCTTTCTCTTGGGCGGCGGTCTTGGAATCAATTGCGATGGGTGGGGAGGCATGAGCGCGAACGGCATCGTCGCGGTCGATGTGGTGACCGCCGACGGCGAAGTGTTGCGGGCGGACAGCCAGCGCCACAGCGACGTGTTGTGGGCGGCGCGAGGCGCCGGGCCTTGCACGTTCTTCGTGGTGACCAGATTTCATGTGCGGTGCCAGAGGCAACCGCGTGTGATCAGGAGCTACGTTCACCGCGTGCTTCCGGACCGGCTCGCCGAGCTGACGAGGTCCATCGCGGCGTCGGCGATCGATCCCGCGCTTCAGGTCATGCTGGTCGTCGGCGGCGTCGCCGATTCGGCCGAAACCGGGGAAGTGGCGGTGCAACTGAGCGCTACGGCCTTCTGCGACAGCGCCGATGAGGCCGAACGGATGCATCGGCAGCTGTTGTCGGCGGCCTCGCCGATGCTCGAGGTATCGGCCACGGGCGGAACTGCGGTCGGCTTCGAGACGATCTATCGGCAAACCGACGCGATGATGCTCGGCAAGCGCTATCGCGCGGACAACATCGTCACCGACGATGGCGCGCACGCAGCGCGGCTGTTGCTCGAACGCTTCGCGCGCAGGCCGTCGCCATCGACAGCGGCGTTGATGATTCGCCGCCCGCCTTGCGCCGCCCTGGACGGCGCATTCTCGGTATCCGGCGATTTCTTCGTGTCCACTTATGCGCAGTGGAACGAAGCGGCCGACGACGAGCGCAACCGGATCTGGCTGAAGTCGCTGTACGACGCGCTGGAGCCTTCGTCGACGGGGTGCTACATCAACGAGTTCGACCTGGAGCAACGCTCGGCTGCGCTGAGCCGGTGCTTCTCTGCCGAAGCCTGGGCGCGGTTGCGCGCGGTGCGGGACCGGAGAGATCCCGACCGCGTATTCGATATACCGCTGCCGTGAAAGCAACGGCACGCTCGCGTGGGCTGTTCGCCATTGCGTCGTTTGGACCGCGAGAAAGGTTCGATAGGTCGAACTTGACCGCGTCCCAGGTGCGCCCTGTCAACGCAGGCGCTCGAAGGAGGCGGCGGGCGAACGCCGGAAGCCGCTGAACGAGGCCTGCCGCGCAGCCGAGATAACACCACGCCGATCGCTCTGAGCGGCGGCTGCGCTGACTTGTTTCACGATCTGGCGCCGCAAGGTGGCGAGCAGAATTGCCGAGGACAGTCAGCCGATCCATTCGGGATTCAAGCGGACTGCTTTTCGGATTCATCGCTTGAGGCGCGGGTGTCTGGAACAGCAAGAACTGCTGGCGCAGCGAGCAAGAGAATACTCGCCGTGCCAGCAGCCGACGCTGTAGTCATCGGCGTGGCCTTACCGACTTCGGGGCGCCCTTGCTTCACACCGGAGGGCGGCGGCCGCGGAAGAACGAAATGACGGCGAGGATCAGGAACACAACGAACAAGATCCAGGCGATCTGGCTCGCGGCGCCTGCGATTCCGGTGAAGCCGAGTACACCGGCAATCAGTGCGATGACCAAGAAGATCAATGCGTAGTGGAGCATGAGCTACCTCCTAGAGTTTTCGTTTGCGCACGGCGATTAGCTGGCGCGCAGGCCGACGGACTTGCTAGGCGCCGCGGCGAATGCCGCGAGCCGCTCTTCCTTGGACTTGTTCTGATCCCAGATGCGAACCCAAACAGCCGCGACGACCTCTCGCGCATGGAACCAGTCCAGGCGGGACTCCTTACCGGTACGGCGGTAGCGAGCTTCCAGTTCCTCCAGCATTTCAACGACGTCTCGGCCGTTGGCCTTCAGGCAGGCGTCGATGCCGAGTTGAAGCGCAGGTTTGACGTCGTCCCAGCGCATCTGTCGGCAGTGAGGCAGGTCTTTGTAGCGCGCGCGCCAGTGCGCCATCTCGGCGTCGGCATCTACAACAAGAGCGGTCTGGCGATCGGTCTCGTATGCGTGCATTCCCATCGTTAGCAGCCTCGTTCCAGTGGATTAGGGGGGCACCCCTGGGGAAGCTGAACGTAGGGAAGGCAGCGTGGGCGAAACGTGAATTTCGTGAAGATGGAACGAGCTTCGCAATTAGTCTGAATTCTTCAGTCTAATTTAGAGATAAGGCTCACGGTTTAGGGGCGCAACGCACTGCTGCAAACAGACTCGTCGGTCTGAATCCATTGGATCGACACCCTGTCGGCTCGGCGTCTGATGGCGTCAGTGCGGCGAGTTCGTGGTAGAGCGGATTGCGTCGCTAAATCGGGCGCTCAGCGATTCGGATTGCATCCGCCTTGCTGCTCTGATCGCTTCGGTTGTGGTCGCTCTGGTTCGGGTTGCGCCCTTTGCGTTCGCGGTGCTTATCCTTCTGGGTCTGATCGTGTTGGGCTTGGTGGCCCTGCCCGTGACTTCGCGTAAGAAGACGTTATGTCCGAGCGCGCGCCCAGCTCGGTGCGTGACGGCGGCCAGGCAAATGGGCGTCGCTGCATCCACCCCGCAAAGGTGATTAGTGGCTATGAGGAAATGATAGGGCGCGGCCGTCGGACATATCGTGGAATTCTGCGAAGTTTCGGTCTGGTGGTCAGACGCCTAGCTGGCTGGAATTTTTGTTTCCAATTTGGCCGCGCCCACGGCTCCCGGATTCGAACTGGTAGGTTCACGGAAAGCCGCCTACAGGAACAATAGGCCGCAGTTATCGATGCAACGGGGCCTGCGACGACACGTTGCCGTAAAGTGAAAGTACACTCCGCGGGGCGCGCGACCAGCGAGGGTCAATGGCGCCGGAAATGCAACGCATGCTCGGCGTCATGGGCGTGCTAGGTCACGCCGACCTAAAGACGTTCGGCAGGCAGCGGTTCACATCTTGGCGCGGCGGACCGAGGGGCAGTTGGACGGCTAAGGCGTGGGTATCTCGCCGCTCCCTGGCGAGCGGCACGGCCGGCGGGGTTCCGCGCAGAGATGGCCTTGTGTCGGCTACACGCACCTCGACCCCAGCCGCGCGCAAGGTGCGCAGCAGAATGAGAGCGGTATCGAGGCGGACGAAGCGGCGGGCGCCTCCTCGGGTAGCGCTACCAGAGCCTCGTGCATGCCATGCTGCACTGACAGTGGTGCCGGTAGAGGCGATGATAGAGTCCAGATACGACCCCTTAAAAGCAGGCAACACAAATGTGATCGAGTTCAGACACGTTGCGGTTCCTGCCTAGCGTTAGCTGCCTATGGATCGCCCCGGGATGTGAACCTTTGGCGTCCTAGACGCTAGCTCAGCCACCTTGTTTTCTGGAGCGTCCCTCAAACGCCAGTGCTTCATTGAGTAATGTGAGAGGGCCACGAATGACCCCAGCAACTGCAGGGAAGTCATCCTTCAATAGAGCACCGTGGCTCTTCTCGAATGCGACAACCGCAAATCTGGAAATGTCGAGGTCAGCCGGGAGGGTCTCGATTGCCAGGACCACTTGATGGTTCGCGCTGGCCGCACGTCCCGCGACCTCGATCATCTTCCGGAGATTTTTCTCGTCTTGGCCGGACTGTTGTGGCGTATCCATGACAAACGGGAACAACGGACAATCCCCATACTCGGCGTTTGTGCTCAGGAGCCCGAGGTGGACGGCAAGCATGGAGCGTGGGGCGGAACTTCCCCCAGCCTCAGCGCGATCCCCCGGCACAACCTTGGAGACTTGCTCATCGCTTGGCACATTAAGTGTGTGTGAGAACGTGGCAACAGCGTTGGAAAAGTAGTCCTGGACAGTCTTGATGCGATGTTTATCGAGGAATTGTTTAGCGCGAGCCTTTAGCTCCCGCTCTTGAGCCTCAAGGTCTGTGAGATTGACCTTTATTTCCATTGCTACCCGGTGAAAAGCCTCGTCTAGGGTGCGCCGACTTTGGGCGGCGAGAACTTCGCTAAGTGCAAGGTCTGCCTTACGCTCATGTGTCGTGCGATCAAAATCGGCGATGGTCCTTGCGATCTCAGAAAGCTGTGATCGGATGCTTTCCTCTTCGGTCCTCAGCTCAGCTGAGCGGGTTTGGAGCTCTGCGACAAGAGCAGCCATCGTGTCCGCATCTTGCGATAGCGTGAGTCGCGCATGGAATGAGTTTTCGTGCTGGACGCCGCAGGTGGGGCACTCGATAGGTCCGGGCGGCAGGTCGGACAGATAGACGATGTCCGAGTTCAATTCTTTGTGGGCTGCTCCAGCTAGTTGTAATTCTGCCCGCATCTGTTCACGCGTGCCCATCACAGTGAGCAACTTCGCGCGCGTCTTTACCTGGAGCTTGTAGGCGTCAGTTGCTTTCCTGCCAAGCTCTGCCAGTTCGTCCCTGAAGGCCTGCGGGTCTAGAGTCGGTACGTCTCCCGGGAGAATCTCTTCGACTCGCCGGAAGGCTGCGGTTTGAGCATCCAGCTCCCTGCGCTTCTCGTTCAAGACGATGGATAGCTCGTCTTGCTTCCGCTTCGCTTCGAAGTATGCGTTGGGCTTGAGCCCGATGAAGGACTCGAACGTGGGCTTCTTCCAGGCTTTGAATTGGCCGAGGTTTTCATAAGTGTCCCAACTCGCACCCCAACTGCCGTCTTGGTCCATGTAAAACGGGAGAGTAAGGTACTCCATCCCTGCTTGATCGAAGTGATCGCCTTTGTGGCGAGGAAGCTGGAGGTGGTAGCCAAATATGCGGGCTATATGTCGGCTCCAATCGCTCATCTTCTGCGCGCCAAAAAGCAGCTGCCCATCAAGGAACAGCCCCAAGCGGTTCCCTTGGCGCAATACAAAGTAATCCTTGCCGTCAAAGGAGAACTCAAGCGCCCCAATGGTTTCGGCGTCCCAATTGCCGACGTTGCGCTTGGGTGGATTGCAGCCAAAGACCCAGAAGAGGTTCTTAGTGATTCTCGATTTCCCTGTCCCGTTCGAGCCGAGAAGGAGGGTCTGCTCGGACAAGTCTAGCCTCCGAGCGCTCGCGTCTCGCTGCGATATCAAGAAGAGCGTCTTGAAGGTGACTTTCCGGCTCATGCTTGAGCCTCAGATTTCGGATGAGCCGCAATATGGAGTACGTCGATTTCGATTCCATCGTTTAGCACCAATAGGGCCACCGCATTCATGTATCCAGGCTTGAGCCCGGCGAATACGGAGGCGTTTGCGGAGAGGCCAGCTTGCACCAACTTGTTCATGAGTTCCCCCAGCTTGGCTTCAGCCGACGCAGCCAGAACGTCGTCAACTTGCGTCGCAAAGACTGAGACGCACTGCTTCAGTTGATTGTTTGTCCGATCGACGGCATGGGCGAGTACAGTCACGCGCTCGGCTTGGATCGCTCTGACCGCTTGGAATGGATGCGTCTCGGCGTGAAGCCGAGCAATGGCTCCATCCAGAACTTCGCCGATTTGAGGCTTTGCTCCGGCGACGTTGGCGAGGGCTTGAACGGCTTCGCTCCGCGAGAGCAGTCTCATCTTTAACTCGGCAAAGTTCGACGCGTAGCCGGTGTTCGATGCCTTAGATTGCAGTACGGATGCCAGGACGCGCGCCGCAACGTTTGGCTGTTTCAAATCGAATGGAAGCTTCCCGCTCTCACTGAGTTCCGCAAGTTTTCCAGCAAGGAAGACGTGTTGCTGCCCAAGTGGTAGATCGCTGCGATGAATTGCGAAGTCGCTCAAGTCGAGGGCTGCCGCTGCAATGCCCAACTGCTTTCCAAGGTGCTCCCGGAGTTCATCTTGCTGGCTAGCCGCCAATTCCGACAATTGGCACTTGTTAACAAAGACATCTTCTGCCTCTTTGAGCGAAACCTTCACTCCAACATTCGAGATAAAGCGAAGCTTCGTGGGGTGGCCTGAAAATTCACTCCTGCGCTTGTAGAGCTTCGCTAGAGGCGACGCATCTCGCGTCTTATCCTTGCGCTGTCGGCCTTCCGTCCTGAGGTCCTTCAGCTTCCACCCGCCCGTTTGCTCGTTCTTCTTTATCTGGCAGAACTCGACAGCTGTGGGTGAGTCGGCAGAGTCCAGAAGCGCCACGTCTTCTTTGACTTCCATGCCAACAGCAAAGTCTTCGTTGCTTGCGAGCAATTCTGCTACCGCCAAAGCCCCCCACCATTGTTGGTAGGTAAATCCGAGAGTGGCGTTTGCGCCCGTCTTCTCGTCGGTTGGCTTGTCTCGAAGCAGCAGCTCAAGAGCATCCGGCTTGTGCTGTTGGTCACCTGATAGGTCCGTCATGCGTTCCCCCCGCTCCCTTATTCGAAGAGTAGCGCATTGCAAGGCGTATGCAATTCCTGAGGCCAAAAAAGCAAAAAA
Source organism: Pseudomonas sp. CGJS7 (assembly GCF_036961695.1). Lineage (NCBI taxonomy): Bacteria > Pseudomonadati > Pseudomonadota > Gammaproteobacteria > Pseudomonadales > Pseudomonadaceae > Pseudomonas > Pseudomonas sp. CGJS7. Next base: position 12,750 of record NZ_JBAMDI010000187.1, read on the forward strand.
TACGACCTCGGAGATTCCCTTAGATGTGCTGGTGGCATGAACTAGAACGTGCCTTCCATCCCGGCTTAATTAACTAATTGATCTCAAGAGTTTTTTCTTGAGATTCCTGAAAGCTGGATTCCGTTCCATCAGGGTCGGATTATAACGGGCGCGGTGTGGCCGAGGGACGTGACGGCCTTGGTCAGACGTACCTCTGCCGCGGCCACGCGCAGGGTCCGCAGCACTGGTGCACGCCGTACTGCACCGACAGGCCGTAGCCGTCGGCGCGGCCGTGCAGAGTGTAGCCGCACACGGCGCCGGTGCCGGAGAGTTCGACCAAGGTGGTCTGGAACGGCGCTGTCGTCGAAGCCGCCGTCCGAAGTCATTACTGCGTCCAGTGTCGATGGCAAGACTATGCCAGAATGCTTTTGATCCACTTGTTGGCCTCGTCGGTGTGACCATGCCACGCCGCTTCACCGCTTAGCCTTCCAACAAAAAGCTTGTCGTTATCGTCCAAGCAGCTTTTCAAGTTGTCGCGAACTTGCGAAGCCTTATCATCGGTAACGAGTATCCATACCGATCCTTGCATATGCCAATGCACTGGATAGGATTTCAGCTTTTCGATGATGCATTTATAGTTCTGTCCCTGCTGTCGCAAGTCGTAAGAAACGATCAACGGCTTCGCCATAACCCCCTCCTGAATGGTGCTGGTTTGCAATCAGGCCAACGTACTGTGGTGTCTCTATCGGCCAGGTCGAGCGCAAAGCGGAACTGATAGAGAAGGAAAGGAAGCGCGAAGAAGAAGCGAGGCGAAAAGAGCGGTTACGACTGCAGCGGCTAGAGAAGGCACGAATCGAACACCTTCTAGACGATGCGATGAGCGAGCCCGTTCCAGACGATGAGATGGATCAATGGGGCGCCTGGGCATCAGTCCAAGTTGAGCGGATTGATCCGATCCTCACTCGGGCGTTCCTTAGTCCGGTGGAAGACCCCGGGGAGGAAACAAGGCAGGACGATGGGCCACGTCTTGACTCCAGTCCCTCAGATCTCGAAGTGCGAAAGCCTGATTGGCACCCCAACCGTTGGTACACCAGACTTCATCGATAAAGGGCAATTGTTCAGTGAGTATCGCTTTGCCTCGACGCCCCGCATCGGCGAGACCCATCGAGACCTACAATCACAGGGATCGCCGCTGCATCAAGTCCGGCGATGGCGACGGTGGAGACTCAGAGATCACAGTGCGGGCCCATAGAGCGATGAAGCCGCGCGAACGTCGGCGAGGTGTCTCTTACCTACCGTCCCAAGTCCAGCAGATGACCGCGCAACCCGCGCGGCGCCCGGGCCACCAGCACAGCCCGGTGGCGCTCGAAACTGAAGGCACGCTCGGCGTCGGAGACGTCCCTGGTCTCGCGGACTTCGAGGGCGTCGAGCAGGACGGCGGCGCGGGCCTTGGCGCGGCGGATCGGGAGGGGCATGCGGCCGGCTCAGGTGTGGGGATCGCGCGGTGCCCGGGCGCGTGGCTGGCGGGGAGGGAGCGGGGCGGCCTCGGCGTGCAGACGGTCCAGCGGGGCCAGAACGGCGGGGCAGCCCGGGGTGTCGGCTTGGCGCACCTCGACCGCAGCCGCGCGCAGAATCCGCAGCAGGGCAACTGGACCGTCGCGGATGCGACCGATTGCAGGAGTTGTTGTCGTGTGGGTAGGTAACCTCTGTCAGACTTGAGGGGCCTTCGAAGACACAAACAACGATGATTTTCGCACCGCCTGACCTCGAATCCGCTCTAAGGGCTGCCATTGGCAAAATGGGCTCTTTCTTTTCCGTCTATCTAGACGATATAGAGCTTGACCCAGAATTTGAGCTCGATTCGGAAGACGACGTCGTCGTTACATCCACCAGCAAATTGACGTTGGGCTATCCACGCACAGAGATAGACGTTTCGCTCTCGGTCGAAGAGTTCATCGACCTCCCCATTGAGGTCGCCGATCCGAGGACAACGTTCGACGGGCTGACATATCATTCACGTCAAAGGACCGTCGTCAGAATGAGCTCGCGGGGCATTCGATCATTGGCGTTTTGCGAGCGCATGAATGACGACGAAAGCTCAAATGCGAAAGTGATCGCCGAGGTGGCAGGCCATACGGCTTCGGTGTCGCTCCGATCAGTATCGCCGCACTTTGGCGCACTGATTGTTCTCAAAAACTTTTTTTTCGATAAGTACAATCCACCACTGACAAGTGACGAAGTGTTCGTCGAAGTGGTTCATGCGCAGGGTGCGACGCCTGAGGAGGCGAACGCCGTAATCCAAGCTTATCTTTTTGAGCTGCAAGCCACTCTTGGCCTGGAGTTCTTCGAATGGCCGAGACCCTTCGATGACGACATCGAGTATCCGGAGGATGAGGATATTGGTGACCTAGTAGAGCGCGGACGTAACCTTAGGCCATTACTCCTGGGGCCCGGGCTTGCCGCCGTTCTCTCCGAATTCAATAGTGGTCATAGCGATGGAAATGGTGAGGCGTCTTTGCTGGCCTATGTCAAGTGCATTGAGTACGTATCAGCCACTGTGGTACGAGAAAAGCAATACGAAGATCTTCGTAAGCGGCTGCTATCGAGAGACGCCCTTAGCCCCAATGCGGAGTTCATGGATGGTCTCCTGATGCTATTCGAGGAAAATCGGAGTTTTACGCGTGATGCCGAAGCATTGCGCCTCTCTGTTGAGCGTTGCTGCGATCCTACGCCGATGGCATCGCATGCGCCTCAATTTCTGCGCAATCTCCGAAACATCGGGCCTACCAGCACATCCGATCAGCGCAAGGCTTCTATGGTAGAGCTCGCCAGCGCTCTGTCCGCGTCTCGCAATCAGATGGCCCATGCCAAGGCCAATTACCGCCCTACAGGAAAAGAGTGCCCACCAGAACAACTCGCTGGTCTGGTAGCGTGCGCAAGAATCGCGGCTGAACAGTGCATTCGTTGGTACGCCTCCCGCTCCGCAGAGTTGCGCCGCAGCTGAATTGCCAACAGCGTTCGCCTACGGAATCGAACGAACCGCCACTGGACAAAGTCCGGCTATGACGAGGCTTGATACTCAGCGGTCACGGAACCACTCCATCGAGCGATGGAGCCGCGCGAAGGTCGGCGAGGTGTCCCGCGCCTGCCGTTCCATCTGCAGCAACTGAGCGCGTAACCCCCGCGGTGCCCGGGCCACCAGCGCGGCCCAATGGCGCTCGAAATTGAACGCGCGCTCGGCGTCGTGGGCGTCCCAGGTCTCGCCGACCTCGAGGGCGTCGAGCGGGGTGGCGGCGCG
>NZ_JBAMDI010000188.1:0-15847 GCF_036961695.1 Pseudomonas sp. CGJS7
ACCGCGGTGGCGCAGGCGCCGGCCAAACCGAGTACTGCCAGATGCGTCTTGGAGATTTTTTTCATTTCCGATGTCCTGGTTCGTCGAACGAAGGTCGCGATCGCCGACCCGCTATGGCGGGAGCGTCGTTGAAAAAAGGCAGTAAGGCCGAGGCCGCGGTGAGCCAGGAAGCAACAACGCGGCGCGGCTCCGCTGGGGAAAGGGCACCGGACCGAAGTCCGGTGCCCTGCAAGGCCCGGGCCGCATGCGCACGGCCGGGCCGAACCTCGACCAGCGCGGCGTTACTGCTTCGAGCAGGTCGCGCTGTTGTCGGTGCGCAACTGGTCGTAGCTCTTCTGCCCGGCCGGCAGCGGGCTGGCCTGCGCGGGCAACAGCGAGCGGTATTGCGGATCGTAGGCGGCCGCCAGGAAGCACGATTCGGAGTTGGCGTGGAACTTCAACCGGCCATTGCCGAAGCTGCTGTCGAAGCCCGCGGCGCCCAGATCGTTGCCGCCAGTGCCCGAGACGTAGACCAGCGCGTCGTAAGTCGCATCGGCCAAGCCGACGTTGCGCGCACGCAGTTGCGTAACGCGGTCGGCCTTCTGCTGCGCCGTCGCATTGGCCGGCAACGCCGCCGGAACGGTGGCGTTGGTCAGTTGGCGCTGATGCTGCAAGCCCAGCAACGCCAGCGCCGCCACGTGCGGCGCCGCGGACGAGGTGCCGTTGAACTTCGAACCGGCCACGTTGCCGTAGGACACCGTGTCCACATTGGCGAAGCTGCCCATATCCGGCTTCTGATTGGCCGCATCCTGACCGTTGGGACGCGCGCCGCCGGCCGCGAGCACCGGGCCGCGCGAGCTATAGGACTCCAGGTTGGACGTCGCCGCATCCAAGGCCGCCACCGTCACCACACTGGCCGAATCGGCCGGATGCAGCAGCGAGCGCTCCAGCTCTCCGTACTGGAAGCTGTACTGCGAGCTGATCAGACGCAGGAAGTTGGAGGCGTTGGCGGTCTTGCGGACGATGCGGATGCCGAAGATGCCGCCGCCGGCGACTTTGGCGGCGTTGAACGCTCCGGCGCAACGCGTGGTCGCGGTATTCGCCGCAGGCACGATCGCGACCTGCTCCACCGGCAGCTGACCTGCGCCGCCGTTCTGGGCATTGTCCGAGCGGCTGGCTTCGACCCATTGCGCGGGCGTCACCACCACGTCGCGGTAACCCGTCCACCAATTGCCTTCGCGCCGAGTGACCGCATCGGCCCAGCGCACCAACTCCAATCGATAGTCCGCATCGGTCAGATTGTTGGCGGACGACCAATCGTTCCAACCCAACAACACGTTGATCGCCAGTTCGTTGGCCAACGCCGCGTCGTACACGCCCACCGGCGTGCACTGACTGAATTGCGCCGGCAAGCCCAGGTTGATATTGATGACGTTGACGTTGTCGGCAACCGCCGCCCCGTTGGCGTCGACGTTGCCGACGACGAAGTCCTGCAAGGTGTTGGCGACCGCGCCGGCCGTGCTCTGTCCATCCCAATGCCGCTGGGCGTGGTTGCCGGCGGCGTTGACCACCAGCACGCCATTGAGCTTGGCCGCCGCGATCGCTTCGTACAGGCCCTTGCCGATGCCGTTGCCGGCGCTGCCGTCGCCCGGCGCGGACAGGAACTGCCCCTGCGAGGCGGTGATGATCTGCGCGCGCGGCTCGCCCAAGGGGCGATTCTGCGCATCCAGATTGGCCGCGTCCTGAATCCCGCTCACCCAGTCGGCGGTGGCGCCGGCATCGTAGATCCGGTACTTCGCCGCCGGCGCCAGGTCGTAAATGATCTCGACCACCGCGTTGCCGTGCTTGACTCCGCCGGAACCGAACGCCTTGCCGGCCGGGCCCACCAAGGTGACCTTATCCGGCGTTTCCACGCTTTCCTTCGGCCACTCGTTGGCGTCCTTGAGCGTTTTGATCTCGCCGTTCTTGTCGTTGAACTGATCCATGACCGCGATGGTCAGCCCTTCGCCCTTGAGATCCTTGCGCAGCGCCGCCGGCAGTTGCGGGTAATTTCCGAGCGAACGCAGCTGATCGATATTGCTGGCGTCGGCGCCGTCGGTGTAGGCGACCGTTTCGGCCATGGCCATCAGCCCGACCCGCGCCACCGGCTTCAAGCCCGCGACCCACTCCAGGCGGTCCAGCGGAATCGAGGCTTCGATGCTCGGCGAGCCGCCGATCTGCTGCGCTTCCAAGCCGGCGGTCAACAAGGTGTCGCGCAGTTGCGAAGTCGCGCGCTGCAACAGGTCCGGATTCTGGATTTCCCGATCGCTCAGAGCCAGGTCGACATTGACCTTGACCTTGCCGCCGTCGCGCCAGCGCATCGGCACGCCGGCGCGATCCAGCGCGGCGATCTGCGCCGCCGCGGTCGCGGCGCTGTACGCCGCGCTGCCGGGTTGCGCGGCGCCCGCGGTGTTCTGCGCGGCCTGACTCTGAGCGAAGCTTTGCACCGCCTCCAGCAATTGTCCGCCGCCAAGCTTGGCCTGGGCGGCGTTGCGCGGGGTCGGCGCGACATAGGCAACCGCGCGCAAGCTAGCCGGCGGCAGCGAACCGGCGCGGTGCGGCGAAGCGTTGGATGCGGCACTGAGCGCGCCACTCGCCGATCCCTGGCCAGGCTGCGCGGTGGTGGAAGCGTCCTGCTTCGACCACAGCAGCACCGAGGCGCAGGCCGCGGTCAAACCCAGTACGGCGAATGCTCTATTGGAAATCTTTTTCATTCTTTGTCTTTCCTGATGCGGATGACTGCAGATGCGGATTTCCGTCGCCTCCGGGCGCAAGCCTACGACGGGATCAAGGCGGGGGCGCCTTGTTCCGCACGAATGGGAACCTCAGTGGGAGTGGCCGAAATCGCGTGGCTTTCGTGCGCACTCTTCAAGTCAAACGCATCCGATGCGTTGTCCCCCTATCAGCACGGGCGCACTTGCAAAGAACAAATCGCAATAACGATTCGCAGGGGGTGATCCGCCGCGACTGCGTTAATCACATTCGCGTTCAGGCACGAACGCAGGCGATCGATTTCGTTACCGAAGAAACTTCCGCGGCCGGCCGCGACCGCGTCGTTGACGCGGCCGTGCGGGAATCATCGGATCTCAGGCGGCCGTCGCGGCCGCTGCGTTCAGGCTTGCGGCGCGCTGCGCGCCTGCACCACTTCCGCGCGCGGCGGCGCGCCGAACAAGCGCTTGTACTCGCGCGAGAACTGCGAGGGGCTCTCGTAGCCGACCCGGTGCGCGGCGGCCACCGCCTCGATCCCGTTGACCATCATCAACCGGCGCGCTTCGTGCAAACGCAGATGCTTCTGGAACTGCAACGGCGACATCGTGGTCACCGCCTTGAACTGGTGATGCAGCGACGAGGTGCTCATGTGCACCTCATCGGCCAGGTCCTCGATGCACAGCGGCTGCAGATAGCGCTGACGCAACACCGCCACCGCCTTGGCGACGCGGCTGGAGCGGCCGTCGTTGACCGCCAGCGCGCGCAGACGATGGCCCAGGTCGCCCATCAGCACGCGATAGAAGATTTCGCGCAAGGCCATCGGCGCCAGCACCGGCAGATCCTGCGGCGTGTCGAGCAAGCGCATCAGCCGCAGCACCGCGTCCATCAGCGTCTTGTTGACCTTGGCCGCGTACAGGCCCAGGTCGACGCCGCCGCTGTCGCGCGCGAACTCGTTCGCCGGCGACGGCCCCGCATCGACGATCAAGCGCGCGATCTCCTGCGGATCGATGTCGATGCGCAAACACAGATACGGCTTGTCCGGCGTGGCTTCGACGATCTGGCCGATCATCGGCAAGGTCACCGACACCACCAGATAGTTGAGCGGATCGTAGTGATAGGTGCGATCGGACAAGGTCACCACCTTGCGGCCCTGCGCGACCACGCACAGCCGCGGCTCGTACACCGAGGGCGAGCACTCGGTCGGCCCGCTCATCCGGATCAGATGCAGCGGGCGCACCTCGGTGGGGTGGACGCCGTCGCCGTCGGTCAATCGGGCAATCCGGTCGACCAACTCGGCCTGAGCGGCGCAACTGCCTCGCTGCGCGATGGATTCGGCGGAAGTACTGGCGTTCATGGCTTCCCGGGGGGAGTCGGGTTGCTCCGATTATCGGTACGAATCTGTCCTGAGACTGTGCCTTTTCGGCCGAATTGCAGGATCGGGCAATGATGCGGCAGTAATGTACTAACGCAGCGGCGGCCCAGGGACTACTTTAATCGCACTCCCCCAACGGCCCTTCACTGCGTTCGAACGCGGGCCGGGCCGATGGGCGGCGAACCGGCCAGCGATGCTCCGCGCGCGGAGCGGCGGCGGCCGGGTTCGCCGCGCCGGCCGTGGAACGGCCGCCGGGCAGGCGCAGCGAGCGCCGCACGCCCTGTCACTCAGCCAGGCCCGTCACCGGGGATCTCCGCCCTCCCCAGGCCCATGCAGGCGAACTTCGCGCGCAACTGACGGTTTTGTCAGCCAAGCGACAGCGCCGCGTCCGCCAGCGGCGCCTAGAGTTCGCCAGTCAGTGCGCGCAAACCCGCAGCGTCGCTGTCGCCAGGCCGCGCCCGGATGCGCCAGCCATGCTCCACGCCGCGCGACCCGCTCCAGGCAGCGTTGCGGCACGCACACGATCCTTTCCACGCGCTCCGGCTGCGCTGCGGCCGCGACGCGCGGACACTTCGCACCATTCCATCCAGCCGTCGGAAGCCCCTCACGATGTGGATTGTCCAATACGCCCTGAGCCGCCGTTACACGATCGGCGTCATGGCGATCCTGATCCTGCTGTTCGGCGTGCTGTCGGCGCGCAAGATGCCCACCGACATCCTGCCGGAAGTCGGCATCCCCTCGGTCAACCTGGTGTGGACCTACAGCGGCCTGCCGGCGGCCGACGTCGCGGCCAAGATGACCTCGTTCTCCGAGGCGGCGATCCTCAACACCGTCGACGATCTGAAGGAAGTCCGTTCGGAAACCATCAACGGCGCCAGCATCGTGCGCATCGATTTCCAGCCCACCGTCAGCCTGGACCGCGCGCTGGTGCAGATCACCGCGGTGTCGCAGACGATTCTGCGGCGCATGCCGCCGGGCACCTCGCCGCCGCTGGTGGTGCGCAACAACGTGTCGTCCACGCCGGTGCTGCAACTGGTGCTGTCCTCCGACTCGTTGACCGAAGCGCAGCTCTACGACTACGCGCGCCTGCAACTGCGCTCGCAAATCCAGACCATTCCCGGCATCCGCATGACCCTGCCTTACGGCGGCGCGCCGCGGCAGATCATGGTCGACCTGGACCCGGCCAAGCTGCAGACCTACGGCCTGACCCCGGCCGACGTCACCGGCGCGCTGGAACGCGGCAGCCCGACCTTGCCGTCGGGTTCGATCCGCGAAGGCGGGCGCGAGATGCAGATCTCGATCGACACCAGCCCGGCGACCGCGACCGAATTCCTCGACATCCCGGTCGCCCAGCGCGGCGGCACGGTGCTGTACGTGCGCGACATCGCCTCGGTCCGCGACGGCGGCGCGTTGCAGACCAATGTGGCGCGCATGGACGGTTCCAGCGCGGTGTCGGTGGCGCTGATCAAGCTCGGCGGCGCGTCCGCGGTCGAGATCGTGCGCGCGGTGCGCGAGCGCCTGCCCGAGATCGAAGCCTCCGCGCCTCCGGGCACGCGCATCCACGCGATCTTCGACCAGTCGGTCTTCGTCGACAACGCGATCGGCTCGATCGAGCACGAAGCGATCCTGGTCGGCCTGCTGGTGGCGCTGGTGGTGCTGATCTTCATCGGCTCGTGGCGTTCGAGCATGATCGTGCTGTCGGCGATTCCGCTGGCCCTGCTCAGCTCGATCGCGATGCTGCATCTGCTCGGCTACACCTTCAACGTGATGACCCTGGGCGGGTTGGCGCTGGCGATCGGCATCCTGGTCGACAACGCGGTGGTCGACGTGGAAAACACCAACCGCAACATCGCGCTCGGCAAGGACGTGCGCACCGCGATCCTGGACAGCGCCAAGGAAGTGGTGTTTCCGGAAATGGTCTCGACCATTTCGATCTGCATCGTGCTCACCCCGATCCTGTTGATGACCGGCCTGTCGGCGTGGGTGTTCACCCCGCTGGCGCTGGCGGTGATCTTCGCCATGCTCGCCTCGTTCCTGCTCTCGCGCACGCTGATTCCGGTGCTGTGCTATCTGCTGCTGCCGGCCGACATCCGCAGCCGCGCCAATCCGCGCTGGGCGCCGGAGAAGCTGCTGCTGAAGATCAACCACAAGGTCGAGCACGCGCTGGACTCGCTGCGCGACAAGCACCACGCGCTGCTGGTCAAGCTGGGCCACCACGGCGGCGTGCTGGCGATCGTGGCGCTGCTGGTGTTCGGCCTGGGCGCGGCCTCGGCGGTGTCGCTGGGGCGCGAGTACTTCCCGCAGGTCGACGCCGGCCAGCTGCGCCTGCAGGTGCGCCTGCCCACCGGCACCCGGCTGGAAGAAACCGCGGCCAAGCTCAGCGAGATCCAGCGCGAAATCCGCGCGATCATCCCGCCGCAAGAATTGCAGACCGTGTACGAGCAGATCGGCGTGCCCGACGCGATCAACCTGTCGCTGGTCGACAGCACCGTGGTCGGTTCCTTCGAAGCCGAGATCATGCTGCAGCTGCGCTCGCCGCACGCCAACAGCCACGATTACCTGGTCAAGATCCGCAAGCGCATCGCCGAGCGTTTCCCCGAGGTCAAGCTGTTCGAGCGTCCGCCGGACGCGACCAGCCGCACCCTGGCCGGCTCGGCCGCGGCGGCGTTCGAAGTGCGCCTGATCGGCCGCGACGTGCCCGGCAACATGGCCCTGGCGCGCGATATCGAAAACCGGCTGCGGCAAGTGCCCGGCGCGGTCGACATCTCGCTGCGGCAGGTGCTGGACCTGCCCGAGTATCAGGTCAAGATCGACCGCACCCGCGCCGCGCAACTGGGCCTGGACGCGCAACAGGCCGCGCGCGCGGTGCTGGCGGTGCTCGGTTCGGCCGGTACGGTCTCGCCGGTGTACTGGACCGACACCGTCAACGCCATCGCCTACACCGTGCAGGTGCAGGCGCCGCTCAACCAGATGCAGAACATCGACCAGCTGATGAACTCGCCGCTGCGCATCGGCGCCAACGGCGAGGCGGTGCTGCTGCGCAATATCGCCAGCATCACCCCGCGCAAGGTGCCGGCCAGCATCGCCCGCACCACCCTGGCGCCGACCATCAGCGTGATCGCCAACGTCGAAGGCACCGACCTGGGTTCGGTCTACGACAAACTCTCCAAGATCACCGCCGAGCTCAACCCCAAGCTCAAGCCCGGCAACCGCATCGAAATCGTCGGCCAGGCCGGCGAGATGCAGAACGCTTACGGCGAACTCGCCGCGGGTCTGGTGATGTCGGCGATCCTGGTGTTCCTGGTGCTGGTGGTGAACTTCCAGTCGTGGATCCAGCCGGCGGTGGCGATGTCGGGCCTGCCGATCGCGATCGCCGGCGCCGCCGTCGGCCTGTTCGTCACCGGCACGCCGCTGAGCGTGCCGGCGCTGATGGGCGTGATGATGGTGATCGGCGTGTCCACCGCCAACAGCGTGTTGGTCACCAGCTTCGCCCGCGGCCTGATCGCCGACGGCCACGACCCGGAACTGGCCGCGTACGAATCCGCGGCGGTGCGGTTGCGCCCGGTGCTGATGACCGCCAGCGCGATGATCCTCGGCATCGTGCCGATGGCCATCGGCCTGGGCGACGGCGGCGAACAGAACGCGCCGCTGGGCCGCGCGGTGATCGGCGGCTTGTTGTTCGGCACGCCGGCCACGCTGATCCTGGTGCCCTCGATCCTGGCGGTGGTCGGCCGCCGGCGCAAACCCGCAAGCACCGACGACGACCTCGCCAACACCTCCGCCGACGCCTCGGGCAACGGCGCCCCCGCTGGAGCCAACGCATGAACCGCACGATCCCCACCCGCGCTGGACTGGCGCGCACCGCGCTGAGCGCCGCGGTCGCCGGCCTCGTTCTGGCCGCCTTGGCCGGCTGCGGCCGCAGCGAAGCCGAAACCGCGCAAGCCCCGGCCACGCCCGAGGTGCTGACGGTGCAGGCCAAGCCCGCCGACGCGGCCTACGACTTGAGCTTGCCGGCGCGCGCGCTAGCCGGCGAATCCGCCGCGTTGTACGCGCGCGCCACCGGTTTCGTCAGCGAGCGCAAGGTCGAACTCGGCGATAAGGTCGGCGCCGGCCAGGTGCTGGCGACGATCTCCGCGCCGGAAATCGACCAGGCCGTGCGCGAAGCGCGCGCGGTGGTGGCGCAGACCAGCGCCGACGAAGAACTGGCCAAGGTCAATTATCAGCGCGCGCAGCAGCTGATCGGTTCGGGCGCGGTGTCGAAGGAATATTTCAGCGACCGCAAGGGCAACTTCGACGTCGCCGTGGCCGCGCGCAACGCCGCCCAGGCGCGGCTGACCTCGGCGCTGGAACGGCAGTCGTTCCAATCGGTGCGCGCGCCGTTCGCCGGCGTGGTGGTGGCGCGCAATGTCGAGCGCGGCGATCGCGTCGTCGGCGATTCGGCGTCGGTGACCACGCCGATGTTCGAAGTGGCGGTGCTCGATCCGTTGCGGGTGGTGGTCGACGTGCCGCAGAACGTGTCGCTGCAGATCGAGAACGGCGTGCAGGCCGAAGTGAGTTTCCCTGAGCTGCCGGGTCAAGTGTTCAAGGCCGAAGTCGTGCGCAGCGCGCGTGCGCTCTCGCGCGACGCCGGGGTGATGCGCACCGAACTGCGCCTGCCCAATCCCGACAGCCGCATTCCCGCCGGCATGGTCGGCAGCGCGCGCCTGCACTTGCCGCGCGCGGCGCCGGCGGTGGTGCTGCCGGTGTCGACGGTGATCCAGCGCGCCGCGGGCACGCAGGTGGCGACGCTCAAGGCCGATTCGACCTTGGCTTATCGCGATGTGACCCTCGGCCGCAATCTGGGCAATGAGGTGGAAGTGCTGACCGGGATCAATCCGGGCGATACGGTGGTGGTCGCGCCTAATGCGTTGTTGGCTGATGGCAATAAGGTCAATGCTAAGGCGATGCCGCCGGCGAAGAAGTCCTAACGCCCCCTCTCCCGCTTGCGGGAGAGGGCTGGGGTGAGGGCACGCGAATCTGCAATTCGCGCCGCCACTTTAATCTCGCGCGCCCTCATCCGGTCCTTCGGACCACCTTCTCAGCTTTGCACACCCTTCGGGCGCCGCAAGCGGGAGAAGGGCAGCATTGTCGCCCTCCCGTTTGCTTCTACCCGTGCAGCGCCTTGGCGTGATGCGCAATGTGCTCGCCGATGAAGCTCGAGATGAAGTAATAGCTGTGGTCGTACCCCGGACGAATCCGCAGATCCAGCGGATGCCCCGCCACCTCGCACGCCACCCGCAACAACTCCGGCTTCAGCTGCGGCACCAGGAACTCATCCTCGCCGCCCTGATCGATCAGCAACGGCAGCTTCTCGCGCGCGCCCGCCACCAACGCCGTCGCGTCCCACTGCTTCCACAGCTCGCGATCCTCGCCCAGATACGCGCCGAACGCCTTCTCGCCCCACGGCGAATGCGAAGGCGCGGCGATCGGCGAAAACGCCGAAACGCTGCGATAACGCCCCGGATTCTTCAACGCGATCATCAACGCGCCGTGCCCGCCCATCGAATGGCCGCTGATCGCGCGCGCGCTGGTGGTCGGAAAATGCGCGTCGACCAGGGCCGGCAGCTCATCGACCACGTAGTCGTACATGCGGAAGTTCGCCGCCCATTTCGGCCGCGTCGCGTTGAGGTAAAAGCCTGCGCCCTGGCCTAGATCGTAGCCCTCGGCATCGGGCACGCCTTCGCCGCGCGGGCTGGTGTCGGGCGCGATCAGGATCACCCCGTGCTCGGCCGCGAACTGCTGCGCGCCGGCCTTGGTGATGAAGTTCTGTTCGGTGCAGGTCAGGCCCGAGAGCCAGTACAGCACCGGACAGTCGCCGCTTTCGGCCTGCGGCGGCAGGTACACGCCGAAACGCATCGCGCAGCCGAGCGTGGTCGCGTTGTGGCTCCACACTTGTTGGCGGCCGCCGAAGCAGGCGTGGGATTCGATTTTTTGCATTAGCGTCTCTTCATCGGCATCGGCCCCCATCCGCCCCGCGGGCACCTTCTCTCGCGAGCGGGAGAAGGAACAGCGAACAACGTCGCTGTTTTGAGCCCCTCTCCCGCTTTGCGGCGCCCGAAGGGTGTGCAGAGCTGAGAGGGGTTGGGGTGAGGGCGCGGCAATCGGCTCAGTAGTGAATGACCGTACGAATCGACTTGCCCTCATGCATCAAATCGAAGGCCTCGTTGATCCGCTCCAACGGCAGCGTATGGGTAATGAACGGATCCAGATCGATCTCGCCCTTCATCGCCTGCTCGACCATCCCCGGCAACTGCGTGCGGCCCTTGACCCCGCCGAACGCCGAACCGCGCCAGACCCGGCCGGTCACCAACTGGAACGGACGCGTGCTGATCTCCTGGCCCGCGCCGGCGACGCCGATGATCACCGACTCGCCCCAACCCTTGTGGCAGCACTCCAAAGCCGAGCGCATCACGTTGACGTTGCCGATGCATTCGAAGCTGAAATCCACGCCGCCGTCGGTCATTTCGACCAACACGTCCTGGATCGGCCGGTCGTGATTCTTGGGATTGACGCAGTCGGTCGCGCCCATGTTTTTCGCCAGCTCGAACTTGCCCGGATTGGTGTCCACGCCGATGATCCGCCCGGCCTTGGCCTGCACCGCGCCCTGGATCACCGCCAGGCCGATGCCGCCCAGACCGAACACCGCGACGGTATCGCCGGGCTGCACCTTGGCGGTGTTGTGCACCGCGCCGATGCCGGTGGTGACGCCGCAACCGAGCAAGCAGACCTTCTCCAGCGGCGCTTGCGGATTGACCACCGCCAGCGACACTTCGGCCACCACGGTGTACTCGCTGAAGGTGCTGCAGCCCATGTAGTGATGGATCGGCTGGCCGTTGTAGCTGAAACGCGAACTGCCGTCGGGCATCAGCCCGCGGCCTTGGGTGGCGCGCACGGCCTGGCAAAGATTGGTCTTGCCCGACAGGCAGAACTTGCACTTGCGGCATTCGGCCGTGTACAGCGGGATCACGTGATCGCCGGGCTTGACGCTGGTGACGCCCTCGCCGACTTCCACCACCACGCCGCCGCCTTCGTGACCGAGCACGGCCGGGAACAGGCCTTCGGGATCGTCGCCGCTGAGGGTGAACGCGTCGGTGTGACAGACGCCGGTGGCGCTGATGCGCACCAGCACCTCGCCCGCGCGCGGCGGTTCGACGTCGATCTCGACGATCTGCAAGGGCTGTCCGGCGGCGAAGGCGACGGCGGCGCGGCTTTTGATGACGCGGCTCATGGCGGTGAATCTCCTGGGGTGGCGTCCCGGGTGGCGGGAAGGAATACGGAACCGCGGCGGGCGCGGCGGGTCGGGGTTATTTCAGGTACGAGCGCACCAGCGCGGCGACTTCGTCGATGCTGGCGTTGCGGGTTTTGTGCGAGGACACGGCTTGGCCGAGCTCTTCGCGGATATGGCTTTCCAGCACTTCCGACATCAGGCCGTTGATGGCGCCGCGGATCGCTGCGATCTGCTGCAGCACGGCGGCGCATTCGCTGCCTTGCTCCAGGGCCCGTTCGAGGGCTTCGGTTTGGCCCTTGATGCGGCGCACGCGGGTGAGGACGCGTTTTTTTTCGGCGGGGGAGTGGGGCATGGCGGCCTCGGGTGGGGGCGGCGCTAGATACTGGGGGATAGTATATGAGCGTTCTTCGCGTCTGGGGCAAATCCCCCGTGCTGTGGTGTCGAAGGGCTTCGTGCAATCCGGGGCACCGCCCCCTTTTTCAAAGGGGGCACCGTTTCGAGTCGGGCTTCGTGCAACAGCCTCCGACGGAACACCGTTTCGGGTCGAACTTTGACCGACAAACGTTCCCCCCTTTGAAAAAGGGGGGCCAGGGGGGATTTGCTCTTGCTCCCCCGCAAAAACAAACGGCGCACCGAAGTGCGCCGCAGTTCGAACCCGAAGCAACCACACAACCGATCACCCCGTGTTCTGCACCCCAGCCGCAATCCCGTTGACCGTAGCCACCAACGCCTGCTGCAACGCATCGTCCGGCCGCCCCGCCGCGCGCCAGCGCGCCAGCAGATCCACCTGCAACAGACTGATCGGATCGACATAAGGATTGCGCAGGCGGATCGACTGCCGCAGCCGATGATCGCCGGCCAACAACTCGCCGCCGCCCTTGATGCTCAACACCGCGCGCCGCGTGCGCTCGAACTCCTCGGCGATGCCGGGATGGAAGCGCGCATGCAGATCGCCTTCGGGCAGATCGGCGGCGAGCATCGAGTAGCGCTCGAAAATCGCCGGATCGGACTTGGCCAGCACCATCTCCAGATCGTCGATCAAGGTGCCGAAGAACGGCCAGTCGCGCGCCATCTCCGCCAACGCCTCGCGCCCGTGTTGTTGCAGCGCCTTCTCCAGACCGGTGCCGACGCCATACCAGGCCGTCAAGCCGGCGCGGTTCTGCGACCAGGCAAACACCCACGGAATCGCCCGCAACGACGAAATGTCGCCGGCGCCGGCGCGCTTGGCCGGGCGCGAACCGATGCGCAGCCGTTCGATCACATCGATCGGCGTAGCCGCGCGGAAGTACGCCGGAAACGCCGCATCCTCATGCACCAGCGCGCGGTAGTGCGCGCGCGCGGACGCGGCCAGTTCGCCGGCGATGCGGCGCCAGCCGGCTTCGCGCGGTTCCGGCGGACGCGGGCGCAAGGTCGCGCGCAACACCGCGCCGGTGGTCTGCTCCAGGTTGCGCAGGGCCAAGGCGCGGATGCCGTATTTGCGATGGATCACTTCGCCTTGTTCGGTCAGACGCAGATAGCCGTCTACAGAACCGCGCGGCGCGGCGATCACCGCGCGCTCGGTCTTGCCGCCGCCGCGGCTGATCGAACCGCCGCGGCCGTGGAAGAACGCGATCCGCACGCCGCTGTCGTGGGCCAATGCGGTCAGCGCGATCTGGGTCTGTTGCAGCGCCCAGCGCGAGGCGACCATGCCGCCGTCCTTGGCGCTGTCGGAGTAACCCAGCATCACCACTTGGCGGTCGCCGCGCGCGCGCAGGTGCGAGCGGTACATCGGATCGGCGAACAGCGCGCGCAAGGTGTCGGCGGCGGCGTCGAGATCGTCGACGGTTTCGAACAGCGGCGCCACATCCAGCGGCACCCGGCCGCTGCTTTCGACGCAGCCGGCGGTCTTGGCCAGCGCCAGCACCGCCAAGGCATCGGCGGCGCTGCGGCTCATGCTGACGATGTACGGGCCGAACGCGCGCTCGCCGTAACGCGGACGCAGACGCGCGACCGCGCGGAACACGTCCAGGGTCGGTTGCGCCGCGCCGGCGGCGGCGCGCGCGGGCGGCGCGTCGCCGTCGAGCAGGCTGTGCAGACGCGCGGCGCGCGCGGCCACGTCCATCGATTCCCACTCGGGCAGGTCCAGCAGCGCGGCCAGCGCGGCGTCGTGGGTGCCCGAGTCCTGGCGCAGGTCCAGGCTGGCCAGATGGAAGCCGAAGCACTCGGCGCGGCGACGCAAACGGCGCACCGCGAAACCACCGGCGTGTGCGCCCTGATGCGCAGCCAGGCTGCGTTCGATCAAGCCGATGTCGGCCAGGAACGCGGCCGCATCCGGGTAGCCGTGCACGCTCTCCTCGGTGGTCGCCTGCAGGCGCGCCGCCATCAGGCTGAGCAGATTGCGGTACGGCATGTCGGCGTGGCGCGGCTTGAGCAGCGCGGCGGCCTTGGGCAGCTGATAGCGGTAATCCTCGACCCGCGCCAGCACCGCGTCGTCCACCCGCACCCGGGTGACCGATTGGCTCAGCAGTTCGGCCAGCGCGTTCAGATCGCGCCGGTACGCGCCCAGCACCAGCGCACGTTGCCCCGCCAAAGTCGCGGCGATGGTGTCGGCGCCGACGTTGGGATTGCCGTCCATGTCGCCGCCGACCCAGGTGCCGAAACCGAGCACGTCCGGCAGCGCGGGCGCGCTGCCGTAGGTTTCGCCCAGCGCTTCTTCGAACATTTCGTAGTAGACCGGCAGCACCCGGTACAGCACGTCGGACAGATAGAAACCGACGTGTTCGAATTCGTCGGCGACGCTGGGCTTGGCCGCGGGCGCTTCGGCGGTTTGCCAGCTCGCGGTCAGGGCCAGGCGGATGCGTTCGCGGTCGGCGCGGCGTTCGGGTGGGGTGCGGGCGCGGTCGATGTCGGCGACCAAACAGCCGACTATGGTTCGTTCTTTCTCCAACAGCGCGCGTCGCACCGCTTCGGTTGGATGCGCGGTGAACACCGGCTCGATCCGCAGCCGCGGCAACAACGCGGCGACTTCTTCCGCGCTCACGCCCAGCCGCGCCAGCGCGCCGAGCGCGTCGCGCAGGCCACCGGGTTGGGCGCCGGCGCCGCTGCGTTCGTAGTCGCGGCGGCGGCGGATGCGGTGCACGCGTTCGGCCAGATTGACCGCCTGGAAATAGGTGGCGAAGGCGCGGACCAGATCGCTGGCCTGATCCAGATCGATGTCGGCCAGGGCGTCGGCCAGCGCGCCGATCGGCGCCTGCGCTTCGCGCCGGCGGATCGCCGCGCGGCGCAGGCGCTCGACTTCGACCAGAAAGCTTTCGCCGCGCTGCTCGGCGAGGATTTCCCCGACCAGGGCGCCGAGGGTTTTTACGTCCTCGCGCAGCAGGGCATCGGTGGACGCGAAGTCGACCGCGCGCAAGGGTTCGTCGCTGGTATCGCTCATTACGTTCATCCAGCAAGGCTATCGCAGTGGCTTGTGCATTGCAGCAAGTTGCTTGCGCAGACTTTGTTTCATTCGAAACGAATCAGAGGGCGGGGGAGCGAGGAGTGAGCGCAGAGAAGTGAGGAGTGAGCGAAAGCCGGCTTCTCGCTCTTACTCACTCCTCACTCCTCTACGCTCACTCCTCCCCTCCCCCCCCTGGCGCGGGCACCTTCAAACCGCGACACTGTCGCCCGTTTCGCCCTCCATCTCGCAAGGAACGCGTCATGCCGTATCTGGGTTTGGGCCTGCATGTGATGGTCGCGCTGTGCTTCGCCGTGCATGCGGTGCGCAGTGGACAGGATCGCTACTGGCTGATGATTCTCTTCATGTTTCCGTTGCTGGGCAGCGTGGTTTACGCCTTCGCGATCTGGCTGCCGGAGCAGCGCCACAGCCGCCACGGCCGCGCCCTGGTCGGCAATGTGCGGCGGATGCTGGACCCGGGCCGCGAGCTGCGCGAGGCGCAGGAGGCCTACGACACCTCGGCCACCACCGACAACCGCATGCGCCTGGCCGATGCCTTGCTCGGCGCCGGCCGCGCCACCGATGCGCTGCCGATCTATCGCGCCGCGCTCAGCGGCGTGCATCGCGACGATCCGCACATCCAGGTCAAGCTGGCCCACGCTTTGCTGGAAGCGGGCCAGCCGGCGCAGGCGCGTCAGCAGCTCGACGAACTGATCGCCAAGCGCCCGGATTTCCGTTCGCCCGAGGGCCATCTGACTTACGCCCGCGCGGTCGCCGCGCAGGGCGAGCAGGCCAAGGCCAAGGAGGAGTTCGAAACGCTGATCGGCTACAGCAGCGGATTCGAAGCGCATGCGTATTACGCGCAGTGCCTGGTCGGCTGGGGCGAGTCCAATCGCGCGCGCGAGTTGTGCGAACAGGCGCAGGCCAAGGCCAAGCGGTTGCCGCCGTATGCGCGCAAGTTGCATAAGCCGGATTTGGACAAGCTCAAGGAGTTGAGCAAGGAATTGAGCAAGCGGCTTGAGGCGGTTTGATGCCTGCGGTGCCGTGTTCGGCGTAGTTCACGTGT